>CAZARJ010000339.1:0-2468 GCA_964487515.1 uncultured Conexibacteraceae bacterium
CCTCGGAGCGCTTCGACAGCCGCGGCGCCTCGTGGACCTCGATCCCGACCCCGTGGCCGAGCCCGTGGCCGAAGCGCTCGCCGTGGCCGGCCTCCTCGATCACGGCCCGCGCCGCTGCGTCCACGGCGCGACCCTCGACCCCGGCGCGCACCGCGGCCAGCCCGGCCTGCTGCGCGGCGAGCACGAGCTCGTAGATCTCCCGCTCCGCGGCCGCGGGCTCGCCGTCAACGAGCGTCCGCGTGCAGTCGGAGCAGTAGCCGTCGACGATCGCGCCCATGTCGACGACGACGTACTCGCCGCCCGCGATCTCGCGCTCGCCCGGCACGGCGTGCGGCAGCGCCCCGTTCGGCCCGGCGGCGACGATCGTCGCGAACGAGGGCCCCTCGGCGCCCAGCTCGCGCATCCGCGCCTCGGCCGCCAGCGCCACCTCGCGCTCGCTGCGCCCCGCCAGGCCGCGCTCCTCGACGAACGCGTAGACCTCGTCGGTCAGCTCCGCGGCGGCCGCGATCGCCGCCAGCTCCGCCTCGTCCTTGACCCGGCGCAGCCCGCCCACGAACCCCGGCCCGGCCACCAGCTCGGCGCGCCCCTCGAGCGCCTCCCCGAGCCGCCGCCGCGAGCGCAGGCTGGTCGCCGACTCGTCGATCCCCACCCGGCCCTCGAGCAGGGCCGCGAGCGCCGGCATCAGCTCGGCGGTGCCATCCACCACCTCGAAGCTGTCGGGCAGGCGCGCCGCCGCCGTCTCCAGGTAGCGGAAGTCGGTCAGGAAGCTGCGCCGCCCGGGCCCGACCACCGCCAGGCCGCTGCTGCCGCGGAAGCCGCAGAGCCAGCTCACGTCCGCCATCGCCTCGCGGCCGGAGTCCCCCGGCCGCACCAGGTCCCCGACGATGACCATGTCGAGCCCCGCCTCGGCGACCCGCTCGGCTAGGCGGTCGGCGCGCGAGTCCGGCGCCGCGCTCACCGGCGCAGCCCCGTCCGCCCGGCGCCGCCGGGAGCGCCGGCGGAGGGCGGGTCCGTCGCCCGCCTCACGAGCCCACCCCCAGCTCCCGGGCGAGCACCGAGAGCCCCTCGCGATAGCCGTCCTCCCGCTTCCCCGAGATCCGCGCCACCACGAGCCCCTCGAAGACGCTCACCGAGCGCCACCCCTCGCGCCCCTCCACGTCGCTCAGGTGGACCTCGACGGCGGGCTTGCCGGCCACCTCGAGCGCGTCGCGGATCGCCCACGAGTAGTGCGTCCAGGCGCCCGCGTTGATCAGCGCCGCGTCGGCGATCTCCGGCAGCCGGTGCAGGTACTCGCAGAGCTCGCCCTCGTGGTTGGTCTGAAAGAACGAAGCCTCGAGCCCGAGCTCGCGCGCCCAGCCGCCGACCCGCCGCTCGAGCTCGGGCAGCGTGAGGGTGCCGTAGTGCTCGGGATCGCGGCGGCCCAGCGTGTCCAGGTTGACCCCGTGCAGGACGGCGACGCGGTTGTGGACGGTCGGGCTCATCGCGGCCAGAGCTCCCGCACCGCGCCCGCCAGCTCGGCCTCGCCCACCGGCTCGCCGTGGCGGGCGGCGCCCGGCTCAGAAAGCAGGACGAAGCCGATGCCCGCGGCGGTCCGCTTCTTGTCGCGGCCGACCGCGTCGATCACGGCGCCGGGGTCGATCGCCGGATCGATCTCCGCCGGCAGCCCGGCCCGGCCGAGCAGGGCGCCGACCTCCGCGCGCAGCTCCGGCGCTCCGGAGAGGCGCAGCGTGGCGAGCAGCCCGAGCGCGACCGCCTCCCCGTGCCGGTAGCGCCGGTAGCCGCTCGCGGCCTCGATCGCGTGCCCGACCGTGTGGCCGAGGTTGAGCACCGCGCGCAGGCCGAGGTCGTGCTCGTCGGCGGCGACCACGTCGAGCTTCGTGCGCGCGCAGTCGAAGATCAGCGGCGCCACCGCGGCGGCGTCGAGCCGCTCGATCGCGCGCACCCGCTCCCAGAGGCGCCCGCCGGCGAGCAGCGCCGTCTTCACCACCTCGGCGAACCCGGCCGCCAGCTCCTCGGCGGGCAGGCTCTCCAGGGCGGCGGGATCGGCGAGCACCGCGGCGGGCTGGTGGAAGGCGCCGACGTAGTTCTTGCCCTCCGGCAGGTCGACGCCCGTCTTGCCCCCGTAGGCGGAGTCGACCTGGGCGACGAGCGTCGTCGGGACCTGGATCACCGGGACCCCGCGCTGGTAGACGGCGGCGCAGAAGCCGGCCAGGTCGCCCACCACGCCGCCGCCGAAGGCGACGAGGGCGTCGTCGCGGCGCATCCCGGCGCGGGCCATCTCCCCGAGCAGCGCCTCGGCGGCGCGCAGCGTCTTCGCCGGCTCGCCGCCCTCGACCTCGAAGGCCGGGCCGGCGTCGAGCTCCGGCAGCAGCTCCCCGGCGCCGGCGAGCGCCGCGCGGTCGGCCGCCCCGAAGTGGCGCGCGCCGGGGCGCAGCTCCGGCTCCAGGCCGGCGAGCAGCTTCGTCGCG
>CAZARJ010000340.1:0-2465 GCA_964487515.1 uncultured Conexibacteraceae bacterium
ACGAGGCGGCGCGGCGCAACGTCAAGGAGCTGCTCGTGCTGACCGGCGAGCGCCCGGAGGTGAACCCGATCGTCGCCGAGCGCCTGCGCTCTTGGGGCCACCGCGACTTCACCGACTACGTCGTCTGGACCTGCGAGCGGGCGCTCGAGCGGGGCATGCTCCCGCACACGAACATCGGCGTCGTCCCGCGCGCGGACCTGCTGCGCCTGCGCGCCGTGACCGCCTCGCAGGGCCTGATGCTGGAGTCGGCCAGCGAGCGGCTCATGGACACCGTCCACGCCGGGTCTCCGACCAAGCATCCGCGCCCGCGCCTGGAGATGATGGAGGCGGCGGGCGAGCTGCGGATCCCGCTCACGAGCGGGATCCTGGTCGGGATCGGGGAGACGGAGGAGGAGCGGGTCGCCTCGCTGGAGGCGCTCGCCGCCGTCCATGGGCGCCACGGGCACCTGCAGGAGGTGATCCTGCAGAACTTCGTCCCCCATCCGCGCTACTACGGCGCCGAGGTGGCGGACATCGCCGCCGAGACGTCGGAGCGGCGCTGGTCGGAGATCGCGGGGGAGGCCTCGGGGGCGGAGGCGGAGGAGGTCGAGATGCCCGGCTGGGCCTCCGAGGTGAGCCTCGAGGACATGAAGCGCCTGGTCGCGGAGTGCCGGCGGCTGATGCCCGACGTCGGGATCCAGATCCCGCCGAACCTCTCCGACTGGTGGCTCGATCTGATCGAGGCTGGCGCCACCGACCTGGGCGGGCTCTCGGCGAACGGCGACCACATCTCGCCCGAGCACCCGTTCCCGAGCCCGCACGAGGCGCGCAAGCGGCTGCGCCCCCGCGGTTTCGCCCTCACCGAGCGCCTCTGCGTCTATCCGCAGTACATGACCCGGGACTGGGTCGAGCCGGCGGTCCTGGAGGTGCTGGTCGAGCGCTACCCGACCTTCCTCCCCCGGCGCGGGCCCGCCGCGGGGGCCGTCCGAGGTCTCGACGGCACCGGGGGTGCGAACGGCCGGGGCGCGGTGAACGGAACCGCGAACGGCAACGGCGCGCCGGCGCTCGGCGGCGCCGATCTGAGCGCGCGCGCCCTGGAGCGGGCCCGCGGGGGCGCGCCGCTCGGTCGCGACGAGCTCACCGCCCTGTTCGCGGAGCAGCGCCCGGAGGCGATCGAGGAGATCCGCGCCGCCGCCGACGAGCTGCGCGCCGAGCTGGCCGGCGAGACCGCCACCTTCGTCGTCAACCGGAACATCAACTTCACCAACATCTGCACGGTCGGCTGCGCGTTCTGCGGCTTCGGCCAGACGCGGCGCTCCCCCGACGCCTACCTGCTCGACCCGGAGGAGTTCAAGGAGCGGGTGCGCGAGGCGGTCGGCTACGGGGCGACCGAGATCTGCATGCAGGGCGGGATCCATCCCGACTACAACCTCGACGACTACGGGGCCTGGCTGCGGCGCGCCAAGGAGGTCGCGCCCGGCATTCACCTGCACGCCTACTCGCCGATGGAGGTGCACTTCATGTGCGAGCGCTCCGGCCGCGACCCCGACTACGTTTTCGCCTACCTGCGCGACGCCGGGCTCGGCTCGACGCCGGGCACCGCCGCCGAGGTGCTCGAGGACGGGGTCCGGCAGCGGATCTCCCCCAACAAGCTGCCCGTCGGCCGCTGGGTGGAGATCATCGAGGCCTCCCACCGCGCCGGCCTGCGCTCGACCTCGACCGTGATGTTCGGCCACATCGAGCGGCCCGAGGAGCTCGCCGAGCACATGCGGGTCGTGCGCGAGCTGCAGGAGCGGACCGGCGGGATCACCGAGTTCGTGCCGCTCAGCTTCATCCCGTACCACACGATGCTCGGCCGCACGCACGGGATCGAGGAGATCTCCGACGAGGAGAACCTCAAGCACACAGCGGTCTTCCGCCTCGCCCTCGGCCGCTCGATCAGGAACCTGCAGGCGAGCTGGGTGAAGATGGGCCTCGGCGCGGCGACCGAGGCGCTGCGCTGGGGCGTCAACGACCTCGGCGGCACCCTGATGGAGGAGAGCATCTCGCGCATGGCCGGCTCCCAGCACGGCAGCCGCCTGGAGCCGGAGGACCTGATCGCCGCCGCCCGCGCCGCCGGCCGCACCCCCGCCCAGCGCAACACCCTCTACGAGCTGCTCGAGACGTACTGAGCTTTGCGCAGATTGCGCGGTCAGGGGGCGATTCCGACCTGCTCAGGGTCTAGCTTGGTGGAGTGGCCGAGAAGCCGACAGCACGCGTCCTGATCGAAGCCCGCGACCTCGATACCGACGAGCGGGACGAGGTGATCGTTCCCGCGCACCGACCGACAGCGGAAGCCGGCCGTAAGCGGGAGCTCCGCGAGCTGATCGCCAAGGAGCATCCGGACGCGACGTTTCGATCCTTTGCGCGCGACGCCGCCTCCGCGCTCGGCCCACAGCACCTGATCGTCGCCCACTACATCGGCGAGGCAGCGCCCGAGACCGTTC
>CAZARJ010000341.1:0-2460 GCA_964487515.1 uncultured Conexibacteraceae bacterium
CTGATCGCGATGGCGATGGCCCAGGCCGCCTTCTCGAACAACTCCTCGACCCTGCTGCAGGCGCGCAACGATCGCTACGTCAACGACGTGCTGGCATCCCCGATGCACCCCTGGCAGATGAACTTCGGCTACGCCGTCGGCGGCGTCTTCCGCGCCCTGGCGATCGGCGTCGCCCTGGTGCTGGTCGCGCTGCCGCTGACCGGGGTGCCGATCGAGCATCCGTTGCTGCTCGCGCTCGCCGTGCTGCTCGTCGTGACCCTGTTCGGCTGCCTCGGCGTCGTCGTCGGGATCTACGCCGAGACCTTCGACCACCACAGCTTCATCAACAACATCCTGATCCTGCCGCTCACCTTCCTGGGCGGCGTCTTCTACTCGATCGACATCCTGCCCTCGCCCTGGCAGGAGATCTCGCACGCGAACCCCCTCTTCTACATCGTCGACGCGATCCGCTACGGATTCCTCGGAAGCAGCGACGTGAGCCCGTTCCTCTCCTTCGGATTCACAGCCGCCGTGGCCGCGGGGATGATCGCCTGGTCGCAGTGGCTGTTCTCCAGCGGCCACAAGCTGAAGCCCTGAGCGTCCCGGCCGGGGTCCGTCGTCGTGCCTCGAAGAGCGCACCGCAGGGCTCCGGCCGGAGGTCCGGGATAATGACCCCCATGGGTGAGGAGACAAGCGTCGTGGCCGAGCCCAGCTCCACGGTCGAGCTGCTGGCGCGGGTGCCGCTGCTGGCGGACCTCGAGCCGGGCGAGCTGGAGCGGATCGCGCAGGTCGCGATCCCGCGCTCGTTCCCGAAGGGCTCGCGCGTCTTCCACGAGGGCGACAACAGCGACGCCTGCTACGTGATCCGCGACGGCGAGGTCCGGGTCACGCGCGAGCATCCCGACGGACGGGCGATCGCGCTCGCCACGCTGGGGCCGGGGGAGCTGGTCGGCGAGCTGGCGATGCTCGACGGCGGGACGCGCTCGGCGAGCGTCGAGGCGCTCACGGACGTCGAGCTGCTGGCCCTCTCGGCGACCGACATGAAGGGGCTGCTGGAGCGCAACGCGGAGATCACCGCCAAGCTGGTCGTCGCGCTCACGCGGCGCCTGCGGGAGACCAACGAGCGGATCAGCCGGCAGTCGTTTCAGACCGTTCCCAGCCGGGTCGCCGGGGTGCTGTTGCAGCTCGCCGACTCCGAGAACGCCGAGGTCGGCCGCGACGGGGTGACGATCCGGATGAACCAGGTCGACCTCGCGCAGCTCGCGGGCACCTCGCGCGAGAGCGTGAGCCGCTTTCTGGCCGTGCTCGAGCGGGCCGGGATCGTGCGCGTCGGGCGCGGCCGGGTCACGGTGCTCGAGCCGCCCCGCCTGCGCGCCTACATCTTCTGAGCATGGCGGCCTTCGCCGAGCTGCGGGCGGCGATGGTCGAGCGGCAGCTGCGCGGGCGCGGGATCGCCGACGAGCGCGTCCTCGCGGCGATGGGGACGGTGCCGCGCGAGGCCTTCGTGCCGGAGTCGCTGCGCGGGCGGGCCTACGAGGACGGGGCACTGGCGATCGGCGCCGGGCAGACGATCTCCCAGCCCTGGATCGTCGCCGCGATCGCCGAGGCGCTCGAGCTGCGCGGCGGCGAGCGCGTGCTCGAGGTCGGCGGGGGCTCGGGCTACTCGGCGGCGGTGCTGGCCGAGCTCGCCGGCCGGGTGATCTCGATCGAGCTCGTCCCGGCGCTCGCCGAGCGGGCGCGCGCGGCGCTGGCCGGGCTCGGCTACGGGCCCGAGCGGGTCGAGGTCGTGGTCGGCGACGGCTCGGTCGGGCTGCCGGAGCGGGCGCCCTTCGACGCGATCGCCGTGCACGCCGCCGCGCCCGGGCCCCCGCGCACCCTGCTCGGCCAGCTCAGGGTCGGCGGGCGGCTCGTGGTCCCGCTGGCCGAGCGCGACGAGGAGGCGCTGACCCTGTTCACGCGCCGCCCCGAGGGCGTGCCCCTCGCCCGGCGCCGCATCGCCCCCTGCCGCTTCGTCCCGCTGCTCGGCGCCGAGGGCTTCAGAATCCCTGATCGCTGAGCTCCCCGCCGCGGGCGCGCCCGGCCCCGGGCGGGACGGGCGGCGGCGCAGCGTGCCTTGCCGTCGGCGCTCCGCCTCGCCGGGCCGCGGGTCGATCTTCTACGCTCCCCGTACCGGTGAGCGCCCTGTACGTCCTCAACTTCTACTCGCCGGTCTTCGTCGACCAGCTCAAGCGCGGGCGCAAGACGGCGACCATCCGGCTCGGGGACAAGACACGCAAGTACCGCCGTGGCCAGGTCGTCTGGATCACCGTGGGCTACCGGCACCGCCCGCGGGAGAAGATCTTCGCCGCGGTCATCGACGACGTCGAGGTGAAGCGCGTCGCCGAGCTCTCGCCGCGCGACATCGAGCACGACAACCCCGAGTTCCGCCGCCTCGAGGACACGCTCAACTTCCTCGAGCAGATCTACGGGCGCTCGATCTCG
>CAZARJ010000342.1:0-2440 GCA_964487515.1 uncultured Conexibacteraceae bacterium
CGCCGCCTCTCGGCGCTCGGCGCCGGCGGCCTGACCCGCGAGCGGGCCCCGATCGAGGTCCGCGACGTGCATCCGACCCACTACGGGCGCATGTGCCCGATCGAGACCCCGGAGGGTCCGAACATCGGTCTCATGGGCTCGCTTGCCTCCTACGCGGAGATCTCCGAGTTCGGCTTCGTGACCACGCCCTACCGGGTGGTCAAGGACGGGATCGTGACCGACGAGATCGTCCACCTCGACGCGACCGAGGAGGACGAGAAGGTGATCGCGCAGGCGAACGCCGAGGTCGATCCGAAGACCGGGAAGCTGGTCGGCGACCTGATCCTCTGCCGCGTGCGCGACGAGGGGGAGGTCATGGCGGCGACCCCGGACCAGGTCGATCTGATGGACGTCTCGCCGACCCAGATCTGGTCAGTCGGAACCGCGCTGATCCCGTTCCTGGAGCACGACGACGCCAACCGTGCCCTGATGGGCTCGAACATGCAGCGGCAGGCGGTCCCCCTGCTCAAGCCGGAGCCGCCGCTGATCGGCACCGGGATGGAGCGGCGCGCCGCGATCGACTCCGGCGACGTGATCGTCGCCGCGCACGCGGGCACGATCAGCGAGCTGGACTCGGAGCGCATCGTGGTCACGCGCGGCAACCAGAAGGACAGCTACGAGCTGGAGAAGTTCCAGCGCTCCAACCAGGGCACGATCATCCACCAGCGGCCGATCGTCTCGCTCGGCGACAAGGTCGAGGCAGGCGACGTGCTCGCCGACGGCTCCTCGACCTCCTCGGGCGAGATCGCGCTGGGCAAGAACTGCCTGGTCGCCTTCATGTCCTGGGAGGGCTACAACTTCGAGGACGCGATCATCATCTCCGAGCGGCTCGTCAAGGACGACGAGCTGACCTCGATCCACATCGAGGAGTACGAGATCGACGCCCGGACCACGAAGCTGGGCGACGAGGAGATCACGCGCGACATCCCGAACCGCTCCGAGGAGTCGCTGCGCAACCTCGACGAGCGCGGCATCGTCCGCGTGGGCGCCGAGGTGAGCGCGGGCGACCTGCTGGTCGGCAAGGTGACCCCGAAGGGCGAGACCGAGCTCACGGCGGAGGAGAAGCTGATCCGCGCGATCTTCAAGGAGAAGGCGCGGGAGGTCCGCGACACCTCGCTCAAGGTGCCGCACGGCTCCGGGGGCGTGGTCCTCGAGGTCCTGACCTTCAACCGCGACGACGGCGACGACCTGAGCCCGGGGGTCAACGACCTGGTGCGGGTGTTCGTGGCCACGAAGCGCAAGATCCAGGAGGGCGACAAGCTCGCCGGCCGGCACGGCAACAAGGGCGTGATCTCGAAGATCGTCCCCGAGGAGGACATGCCTCACCTCGAGGACGGCACCCCGGTCGACGTGATCCTCAACCCGCTCGGCGTGCCGAGCCGGATGAACATCGGCCAGATCCTCGAGACCCACCTCGGCTGGGTGGCGGCGAACGGCTGGTTCGACGACGGCAGCGAGTCCTACAAGCAGGTCAAGGAGCTCGAGAACGGGCGCGTCAACGTCGCCACTCCCGTGTTCGACGGGGCCAGCGTGGAGGACGTCGACGAGGCCCTCGTGCGCTGGCAGGAGGAGCACTTCGACACGCGGGGCATCGATCTCGGTCTCGACAAGAGCCGGCGTCCGGGCTCGCGGTCGGCGGGCCGGGCGAAGCTCTTCTCGGGTCGCACCGGCGAGCCGTACGAGGGCGAGGTCACGGTCGGCTACATGTACATCCTCAAGCTCGCGCATCTGGTCGACGACAAGATCCACGCGCGCAGCACCGGGCCGTACTCGCTCGTCACCCAGCAGCCGCTGGGCGGCAAGGCGCAGTTCGGCGGCCAGCGCTTCGGCGAGATGGAGGTCTGGGCGCTGGAGGCCTACGGCGCCGCCTACACCCTGCAGGAGATGCTGACCGTGAAGTCCGACGACACCGTCGGCCGGGTCAAGGCCTACGAGGCGATCGTCAAGGGCGAGAACATCCCCGAGCCTTCGGTTCCGGAGTCGTTCAAGGTCCTGCTCAAGGAGATGCAGGCCCTGTCGCTGGACGCCAACCTGGTCACCGAGGAGGGCCGGGTCGGCATCGAGGAGGAAGAGGACGAGCTGCTGCGGGCAGCCGAGGAGCTCGGGATCGACCTCTCCGGGGTCCGCGCCGGCGGCGACGGCGAGGGCGACGGGACGGCGGAGGAGAAGGCGGCCAGCGGGGCCGAGGCGGAAGCGAAGACGTGAGCGACGCGGCGAGCGGGTTTCGCGGCCCCCGCTCCCGCGCATCGCACCGGCCCGCACGACCAGCAACTGACTAGGAGCGTCAGCACTACATGGACATCAACAACTTCGACGCAATCGAGATCGGCCTCACCTCTCCGAAGAAGATCCGGAGCTGGTCCTCCGGCGAGGTGACGAAGCCGGAGACGATCAACTACCG
>CAZARJ010000343.1:0-2417 GCA_964487515.1 uncultured Conexibacteraceae bacterium
CGCGGGCTGGTCCGCCGGCGCGAGGTGGAGGTCCGCCGCCGGCCACGGATCGCCCGGGTCGGGGCGGCCGGGGACGCCGCCGGGCCGCCGCGTCTGAGCGCCGCGCAGGCGGCCGCGGTGGAGCGCGTGGAGGCGGCGCTGGGCGGCGAGGGGGACCGCGAGCTGCTGCTGCACGGGGTGACCGGGTCCGGCAAGACCGAGGTCTACCTGCGCGCGATCGAGGCGGCGCTCGCGCGCGGGCGCGGCGCGATCCTGCTCGTGCCCGAGATCGGGCTCACCCCGCAGACCGTGGGCCGGGTCGCGGCGCGGCTCGGCGAGCGGGTCGCGGTCCTGCACTCGGGGCTGTCGACCGGGGAGCGGCTCGACGAGTGGCGGCGGCTGCGCAGCGGCGAGGCGCGGGTCTGCGTGGGCCCGCGCTCGGCGGTCTTCGCCCCCCTCTCGGAGCTCGGCCTGGTGATCGTCGACGAGGAGCACGACTCCTCCTACAAGCAGGAGGGCGATCCGCGCTACGACGCCCGCGCGGTCGCCCGGCAGCGGGCCCGGCGGGCGGGCGCCGTCTACCTGGCCGGCAGCGCCACGCCGCGCCCTGAGAGCTGGGAGGCGCTCGCGCGGCTCGAGCTCCCCGAGCGGGTCGACGGGCGGCCCCTGCCGCCGGTCGAGGTCCTCGACATGCGCGAGGCCGGCCCGCGGGCGGGGCCGCTGCACCCGCGCACCCGGGAGGCGCTGGCGGCGCTGGCCGGGGGCGGTAAGGCGATCGTGATGCTCAACCGCCGCGGCTTCTCGCCCCACCTGTCGTGCGGGAGCTGCGGCGAGGCGCTGGGCTGCCCGCACTGCGACGTCTCGCTGGTGCTGCACCTGGGCAGCGGCCGGCTGCGCTGCCACCACTGCGGCTATCGCCAGGCGCCGCCGGAGCGCTGCCCGGCCTGCGGCTCCGTCGCCCTGGCCCGCTTCGGGGCGGGAACCGAGCGCGTCGAGCAGCTCGTCGCCGAGCTCGTCGACCCGGCGCCCGTCTTCCGCCTCGACGCCGACACGGTCGCCGCCCGCGGCGGTCACGGACGGATCCTCGCGGATTTCGAGCGCGCCTCCGGCGGGGTCCTGGTCGGCACCCAGATGGTCGCCAAGGGCCACGATTTCCCCGACGTGGTGCTCAGCGTCCTGCTCGACGCCGACTCGACCCTGCGCTACCCCGACTTCCGCGCCGAGGAGCGCACCTTCGCGCTCGTCGCCCAGCTCGCGGGCCGCAGCGGCAGGGGCGCCGCGGGCGGCCGCGTGCTGGTGCAGACGCTGGCGCCCGCCGCGGCGCCGATCGCGGCCGCCGCCCGCCACGACGCGCCGGGCTTTCTCGCCGCCGAGCTCGGGCGCCGGCGCGAGTTCGGATACCCGCCCTTCGCCGAGCTGGTCGCGGTCGAGCTGGCGGGCCCCGACGAGGGGGCCCTCGAGCAGCTCGCCCGGCGCCTGGCGCAGGAGATCGCGCCCCGGCTGGCCCCGGACGCGGAGCTGCTGGGACCGGCGCCCCGCTTCCGCCGCCGGGGGCGTTACCGCCGCCGGATGGTCGTCAAGACCGTCGACCCGGCCCGCGACGCGGCGGCGATCGGCGCCGCGCTCGAGCTCCCCGGGCTGGCGCCCGCGCTGCGCGGCGTGGCCCTGGCCGTCGACGTCGATCCCCAGTAGCGACGTCGATCCCCGGCGGGCCGTGGGGCCCGGGGCGCCGGGGGCGGCCAACTAGAATCGGGGCGGATGGCCGATGAGACCGCGTCCCAGACTGCCCCGCGCGGGGAGGGTCCCGAGGAGCCCGACCGCGCCCCGGGGGTCGACGCCGAGACGCTCGAGCGGCGCCGGCGCGCGCTGCTCGAGGTGCGGCAGTTCGGCGACCCCGTCCTGAAGTCGAAGGCCTCGCCGGTGCGTGGCTTCAGCCCCGAGCTGGAGCGCGACGCCGGGCGCATGATCTCGCTCATGCAGGACGCGCTCGGGATCGGCCTGGCCGCGACCCAGATCGGCGTCATGCGGCGCATGCTCGTCTTCCAGGCCGGTACCGACTCCGAGCCGCGGGCGCTCGTCAACCCGACGATCGAGTGGCTCTCCGACGACCTCGTGACCGCCGGCGAGGGCTGCCTGAGCCTCGCCGACGTGGTCGTCGACGTCGAGCGGCCGCTGCACGCGCGGGTCCGCGCGGTCGACGTGCGCGGCGAGCCGCTCGAGATCGAGGCCTCGGGGCTCGAGGCGCGGGTGCTCCAGCACGAGATCGACCACCTGGACGGGGTCCTGATCCTCGACCGGACCGAGCGCCCCCAGCGCCGGGCCGCGCTGCGCGCGCTGCGCGCCGGCGAGCGCTTCGACCCGGCGATGCTGGAGGGCGAGCGCGAGGCGGGGGAGGGCGCGCCGGAGCCGGCGGGGGAGGCGGCGCCGGACGGGGACGC
>CAZARJ010000344.1:0-2392 GCA_964487515.1 uncultured Conexibacteraceae bacterium
CGAAGGGCCTGCTTCTGCCATAGTTCTATGCACTGATGGCGCTGGCATCCTGGGACGACACATCGACCGCGCTGGCGCACAAGGACCCCAGGCTGCTGCGCGCGCTCGACATGGTGGCGCCCGGCAGCACGCTGCGCGAGGGGATCGACAACGTGATCCACGCCTCGACCGGGGCGCTGATCGTGATCGGCGAGCCGGAGGAGATCTCGTTCCTGTTCAGCGGCGGCCTGAAGCTCGACGTCGACTACACCCCGGGGCTGCTCTACCAGGTGGCGAAGATGGACGGGGCGATCGTCCTCGACCCCGACGCGCGCAAGATCTCGTGGGCCAACGTGCAGCTGATGCCGGACCCGACGATCCACTCATCGGAGACCGGCACCCGGCACCGCACCGCCGACCGCGTCGCCAAGCAGACCAACTCCCTGGTGATCGCGATCTCGGCCCGCCGCGACGTCGTCTCGATCTACCTGGGCGGGATCAAGTACATCCTCCAGGACATCCCGACCGTCCTCAGCAAGGCCAACCAGGGGCTGGCGACGATGGAGAAGTACCGCCTGCGCCTGGACCGGGTCAACATGCGACTGACCACGGTCGAGATGGCCGGGGCCGCGAGCCTGCACGACGTGCTCAGCGTGCTCCAGCGCGCCGAGCTGCTGCTGCGCACCGCGAGCGAGGTGGAGCGCTATATCATCGAGCTCGGCGCGGAGGGCAGGATGATCGAGATGCAGCTCGAGGAGACCTCGCTCGGGGTCCTCTCTGACCGCATCGCCCTGCTGCGCGACTACGCGATCGAGGAGTCGGAGGAGATCCTCGACGAGATCCTCACCGAGCTGACCGCCCTCTCCCATCAGGAGCTGCTCGACCTCGGTCGGCTGGCGGAGGTGCTGGGCTACGACCGCAAGGCCAACCCCCACGACGTGCCCGTCTCGGCGCGCGGCCACCGGATGCTGGGGCGGATCCCGCGCCTGCCGCGCCTCGTGGGGGAGAAGGTGATCAAGCACTTTGGCGGACTAGAGGAGATCCTCGCCGCCGATGACGAAGAGCTCGCCGCGGTGGACGGCGTGGGCGAGGCCCGCGCCGGCGACATCCGCGAGGGCCTCGACCGCATCCGCGAGTCCGAGGTCTTCGAGCGTTACCCGCTGACATGAACGGCGCCCGCAGGGCGCCCCGACAAGAGGAGGTAGACGATTCCTGAGCTAGCTGAAGAGGCGACTGATGCCGGCCTCGAGCTGGAGATTGCCGAGTGCGAGTTCGACGTTGGCGACAACGTCGTCTATCCGCACCACGGGGCCGGCGTGGTCCTCGTCAAGGAGAGCAAGCAGCTCCTCGGCGAGGAGCGCGAGTACCTGACGATCAAGATCCTGCACAACGAGATGACCGTGCAGGTCCCGTGCGACAACGTCCAGCGGGCGGGGTTGCGCCGGGTGATCGGGCCCGACGACGTCAAGAAGGTCACCGCCGTGCTGACCGACGACGTCTCCGACATGCCGAAGAACTGGAACCGGCGCTTCAAGCACAACCGCGAGAAGATCAAGACCGGTGACGTCTTCGAGCTCGCCGAGGTGGTCCGCAACCTCGCGATCCGCGAGATCGAGAAGGGCCTGTCGACCGGCGAGAAGCAGATGTACACGCGGGCGAAGCGGATTCTCGCCTCCGAGTTCATGTACGCGCTCGACAAGGACGCGGAGGGCGCCGAGGAGTACCTCGACGGCCTCCTCACCGAGCGCTTCGGCGCCGGGGCTCCCGCCTGAGCCAAGCCGGCGCAACGGCCGTGATCGCGGCCGCCGGCTCCGGGGAGCGACTCGGAGCCGGCGGTCCGAAGGCCTTCGTCGAGGTGGCCGGCCGGCCGCTTCTGGCCTGGTCCCTGTTGGCGCTCGCGGCCGCCCGGCGCAGCGGCCCGACCGTGATCGCCGCCCCGCCCGGGCGGGAGGGGGACGCGCAGCTGCTCGCCCGCGAGACGCTGCCCGATGAGGAGGTCAGCGTGGTCGCCGGGGGCGCGAGCCGAGCCGAGTCGGTCGCCAATGCGATTGCGGCGGCGTCGGGGGAGCTGCTGCTGATCCACGACGCGGCCCGGCCGCTGCTGGAGCCGCAGCTCGCCGACCGCCTGCTGGAGCGCCTGGAGGACGATCCGGGCGCCGATGCGGCGATCGCCGCCCTGCCCCTCGCCGACACGATCAAGCGGGCCCGCGCGCCGCGCGGGCCCGGGGAGCGTGCTCTCAGCCCGGCTTCGCGGACAACGTCCGGGCATCGCGTCGCGCGCGCCCCCGGGGAGCGTGCGACACGCGGGCCGGACGGCGGGGGCGAGGGGGGCGGCGATGGCGACGCGCGCGTCGTCGCCGAGACGGTCGACCGCGACCTCCTCTGGGCGGCGCAGACGCCGCAGGCGTTCCGC
>CAZARJ010000345.1:0-2387 GCA_964487515.1 uncultured Conexibacteraceae bacterium
GGGGCGCGTGCGCGGCCGGCTTCGCGTCCCCGCCATCCGCCGGGCCGCCGGAGGTGCCGAGCGTGGCGCCGGCGCCGAGCAGCGCCAGGCCGGCGAGCACCAGGGTGGCGCTCGTGGCCCCGGTCGACGTGCCCTGCGCGGGACCGATCATCGCGGTCAGGGTAGCTGGCGAGTGGGATGGCGGCCCCGATGGCCGCGGCCCCGGCGGCCGCGGCTTCAGTCGCCCTTGGTGACGACCTCGCCCGCGTCGTTGACGCGGGAGCGTGGCGGCTTGTCGGAGATCGTGACCACGAACTCGCCTTTCACCTCGCCGCCGTCGCGGGTCACCGCCCGGGCGTTGCCGTGCAGGCTCGCCTCGACGATGTAGTGAAGCGTGTAGGTGCCGGCCTGGACCGGGGTCAGCCGCCAGACGAGGGTGCGCTCCTCGCCCGGCTCCAGCGGGCCGAAGCCGAAGGTGTTGGTCTGCGCCCGGAGGCCGCCCGACAGGCCGCTCGGCGGGGGCGTGCCGAGCTCACGCGGGAACTTGTTCTCGAGGATCCAGACGGGCCGGTTCGGGTCGGCGAGGTCCTCGTTGTCGACCTGGATGCTGAAGGAGCCATCCGCCTCGCCGTCGTCGGTCTCGATCGTGAAGGCGAGCTCGGGGATCGTCTCCGTGCCGGTGTTGCGGACGCCGAGGACCAGGTCGGACGTCTCCGCCAGGCGCTGCTCGCTGGGGAACTTGGAGCGCGTCACCTCGACCTGGAAGTCCCCGGTGGGCTCGCCCTCGTCCTGGCGCGGTTGGTCTCCGCACGCCGCGAGCCCCGCCGCTGCCGGGGCGGTGACCATGACCACCGCCAGAAGAGCAGCGGCCCGCCGCGGGAAGCTTGTAGGTCTCACCCCCACAGGGAGCGCAACATACCACGGGTAAGAGCGGCGCCCCCGGCCGTGTACCGCTCATTACGTCGCGGCGGCCCGGCGGGCCCGCGGCGCAGGGACGGCGCGCCGCCGGCCGCGGCTGTGGCCTGCGGTTGTCGGTGGCGTCCCGCCCCGGGATGGACTAACTTTCCCCGCGGGTAGACGGGCTCTCCGAGGCCCGGCGCCCCCGGAGAGATGGTCAGATCCGCAGCCGACAGGGCGTTCCTTCCCGCTAAGAACCTGTTTGAGCAGGTCGGGAACATGATGATCCTGACCGGGAAGACGATCGTCGCCACGGTGAAGCCCCCCTACCCGTACGGGGGCGAGTTCATCAGCCAGTTCCTCTTCGCGCTGCAGCTCTGCTGGTTCCCGCTGCTGATCAGCACCGTCGCCTTCGGGTTCGGCGCGCCGGGGCTGCAGGCGGCCAACTTCCTGACCCTGTTCGGCGCCCTCGATCGCCTCGGCGGCTTCTTCATCCTCGCCTCGGTGCGCGAGTTCGCGCCCTTCGTGACCGCGGTGGTGGTCGCCGGCGTGGCCGGGACGGCGATCACGGCCGACCTCGGCGCCCGCAAGATCCGCGAGGAGCTGGACGCGCTCATGGTCCTCGGCGTCGACCCGATCAAGAACCTTGTCGTGCCGCGCTTCCTGAGCCTGATGCTGATCACCGGCCTGCTCAACATCTACGCGCTGCTGTTCGGGATCAGCGGCGGCATCTTCGCCGAGCTCACCTACGGCCAGCCCCTCGGCGGCTTCTTCGCGACCCTCTTCAACAACGCCTCGGTGACCGACCTCTGGGGGTCGGTGCTGAAGACGACCCTGTTCGGAGCGATCGTGGCGATCGTCTGCTCGTACAAGGGGATGAATGCGTCCGGAGGCGCCCAGGGCGTCGGCACGGCGGTCAACGAGGCCGTGGTGATCGCCTTCATGGGCGTGTTCGCGTTCAACTACGTCTTCACCCAGACGCTGCTCGCCACCCACCCGGAGATCTCGACCATCAAATGACACGGCGTCTCCGACCAGGCAGATCAAGGACGCAGGAGGCGCTGCGGCCTCCGGGCCGTGAGCCGACGGGGACGCCGAGATGCGAAGCGTCGGAGGCGGCGTGGTGAGCTGGCTCGCCGTACCCCGGGACTGGCTCGCCTCGATGGGCGAGATCTTCCGCTTCTGCGGCCGTGTCATGGGCCTCGTCTACTCGGGCCGGGTGCTGTTCTTCTTCGGCGAGGCGCTGCGGCAGGCCGGGATCCTGATCCTCGGCTCGACGATCGTGATCTGGGGACTGGTCTTCATCCTCGGCCTGCAGTGCGGGATCGAGGGCGCCTACTTCACGCGCTCGGTCGGCGCCCCCGCCTACGCGGGCAACTTCGCTGCCTGGTGCGATCTGCGCGAGGTGATCCCTTACGCGTTCGGCTACATGATGTCCGCCAAGGTCGGCACCGGGATCGTCGCCGAGCTCGGCGCGATGCGGATCTCGGAGGAGATCGACGCGCTCGAGG
>CAZARJ010000346.1:0-2381 GCA_964487515.1 uncultured Conexibacteraceae bacterium
TGACGACGATCCGCTCGATCGCCGAATCGGCGAGCCGCTCGTAGGCCGCGCCCGAGAAGACGCCGTGGGTCGCGCAGGAGATGACCCGGGCGGCGCCCTCGTCGATCACCGTCTGGGCGGCCGCGCAGAGCGTGCCGGCGGTGGCGATCATGTCGTCGACCAGGACCGCCGTCTTGCCCTTCACGTCGCCGACCACGTAGCCGATCTCGGCGACCGCCTGGGCGGGGCGCTCCTTCTCCATCACCGCCCACTGGGTGCCGATCCGGCGGGCGAAGTTGCGCGCCGTCTTCACCCGGCCGGCGTCCGGAGAGACGATCACCAGGTCGTCGGTCGTTTCCTGGTCGATGAACCACTGGGTGAGCATCGGCATCGCCGTCATGTGGTCGACCGGGACGTGGAAGAAGCCCTGCACCTGGCCCGCGTGCAGGTCCATGGTCAGCACCCTGTCGACGCCGATCTCCTCCAGGGTCTTGGCGACCATGCGGGCGGTGATCGGCTCGCGGGGCAGCGACTTCTTGTCCTGGCGCGCGTAGCCGTACCACGGCATCACGGCGATGATCCGGTGCGCGGAGGCGCCCTGCGCGGCGTCGATCATGCAGAGCAGCTCGACCAGCGCGTCGTTGGGGGTCATCCCGGTGCGCTCGTTGGTGGCCGTGGACTGGACGATGAACACGTCGGCGCCGCGGATCGACTCCTCGTAGCGGCAGTAGACCTCGCCGTTGGAGAAGGTGCGCAGGTCGACCTGGCCCAGGTCGACGTCCAGCTTGCCCGCGATCAGGGCCGCCAGCTCGCCCGAGGACCGGCCGCCGAAGACCATCAGCCGCTTCGTGTACTGCTGCGGGATCGAGGTCAGCGGCCGCGCGTGCTCGAGGCCCTCCAGGCCGGTCAGCGACTGCTCCGCGCCCGCCGTCTTCGCTGCTTCGCTCATCTGGTTCCTCAGCCGTCCCTCTTCTCTTCCGCCGGCGATCCGTCAGCCTGCGCTTCGTCCCCCTGGCGCTGAGCGTATCCGGCGACGTTGCGTTGCCGTTGCCTGGCGACGCCCAGCGCCCCGGGCGGCACGTCCTCGGTGAGCACCGAGCCGGCGGCCGTGTAGGCGTCGTCGCCGATCGCGACCGGGGCGACGAGGGTGGTGTCGACCCCGGTGCGGACCCGCTCGCCGATCGTCGTCCGGTGCTTGTCGCGGCCGTCGTAGTTGGCGGTGATCGTCGCCGCCCCGAGGTTCGAGCCCGCGCCCACGTCGGCGTCGCCGACGTAGGAGAGGTGCGGGACCTTGGCGCCCGGCCCGATGCGCGAGTTCTTGATCTCCACGAACGTCCCCGCCTTCGCGCCCTCGGCGAGCTCCGCCCGCGGCCGCAGATAGGCGAACGGGCCGACGACGCAGCGGTCGGCGACCGCGCACTCGACCAGGTAGGAGTGCGGGACGTTGACGCCCTCCCCGAGCCGCGCGTCGATCAGGGTCGTGTGCGGGCCGATCACCGAGCCGGCGCCGATCGACGTCGCGCCGAGCAGCGAGGAGCCGGGCTCGAGGCGCACGTCGGCGGCGATCTCGACGTCGGCCTCCACCCAGGTCGAGGCCGGGTCGACCACGGTGACCCCGGCCAGCATGTGGCGCTCGAGGATCCGGCGCCGCGCGATCGCCTCCACCCGGGCCAGGTCGAGGCGCGAGTTGACGCCCTCGATCACGTCCCCGTCGCGGCTCACGTGGGGCACGATCAGGCCGCCGTCGGCGGCCAGCAGCGGCAGGGCGTCGGGCAGGTAGTACTCGCCCTGGGCGTTGTCGTTGCCGAGCTTCGGCAGCACCGCCGCCAGGCGCGGGCCGTCGAAGACGTAGACGCCGGCGTTGATCTCCTTGATCTCCAGCTCGGCGGCGCTCGCGTCGCCGGGGGCCTTCGCCTCGGCGATGCGCTCGATCGCGGCGCCGTCGGCGGTCCGGATCACGCGGCCGTAGGAGCCCGGCTCCTCGAGCACCGCGGTCAGCACCGTCGCCGCCGCGCCGCGCTCGGCGTGCGTGGCGAGCAGCTCCGCGATCAGCTCGGCAGTGATCAGGGGGACGTCGCCGGAGAGCACGACGACGGACTCGGCCTCGGCCACGAGCCCGGCGGCGGCCCGCACCGCGCCGCCCGTGCCGTCGGCCTGCGGCTGCGGGATCGCCTCGATGCCCTCGGGCAGCGCCGCCGAGATGTCGCGATCGGGCGAGACGATCACCGCGATCCGCTCGGCGCCGGCCCCGCGCGCCGCCTCGATCGCCCAGCCGACCAGCGGCCGCCCGCAGATCGGATGCAGGACCTTCGGGACCGCCGAGCGCATCCGGGTTCCCTGGCCGGCGGCCATGATCAGAACGGTCGCAGCGCTCACCCGCTCATCGTAATCGCGCCACGCCG
>CAZARJ010000347.1:0-2375 GCA_964487515.1 uncultured Conexibacteraceae bacterium
GCTCGGTGATCCCGGCCCCGCCGGCCGCGTTCTCGCCGTTGGCGATCACCAGGTCGGGCTCGTGCCGCTCCCGCAGCCGCGGCAGCGCCGCCGCCAGCCCGCGCCGCCCCGCCCCGCCGACGATGTCTCCGATGAACAGGACCCGCACCGGGCGAGCGTAGATCATCCGCGACGTTTCTCATCCGGGCGGCGCCGCCTCCCGCCCGACGCTCTAGTTTCCCCGGGCGTGGAAGCGGCGGCGATCGAGGCGCGGGGACTGGAGATGAGCTTCGGCGGCCGCGCGGCGCTGCGCGGCGTCGGGTTCGCCGCGACCCCCGGCGAGGTGCTGGCGGTCATCGGGCCGAACGGGGCGGGCAAGACGACGCTGCTCTCGATCCTCGCCGGCATCCGCAGCCCGGACGCGGGCAGCGTCCGCACGGCCCCGGCGGCCGGCGCGGCGGGAGCGGCCGCCGCGGAGCCCGACGGGCGGCCCGGGATCGGCTTCGTGCCCCAGCAGGCGGCGCTCTACCGGCGCCTCACCGTGGCCGAGAACCTGCGGCTCTTCGCCCGCCTCGAGGGCGTCGGCGACGTCGAGGCGGCGGTCGAGCGGATGCTCGAGCAGGCGGCGCTGGGCGACCGCCGCGACGACCGGGTCGGGGAGCTCTCCGGCGGCAACCAGCAGCGCGTCAACATCGCGATCGGGCTGCTCGCGGAGCCCCGCGTGCTGCTGCTCGACGAGCCCTCGACCGGCCTCGACCCGCGTCAGCGGGCGCGCCTGTGGGAGTTCGTGCTCGGGCTCGCGGGGAGGGGCACGACGGTGATCTTCTCCACCCACGACATCGCCGAGGCGGAGCGTTACGGCGGCCGGCTGCTCGTCCTCGCCGAGGGCAGCTGCCTCTTCGACGGCCCGGCCGCAGAGCTGCACGCCGCGGCGCCCGCCGATCCTGCCGCCGCCGACTTCGAGTCCGCCTTCGTCCGCTTCCTCGCCGAGCGCGGGCACTAGATATAGGGACCGGGACGCGATGCGCTGGCTGCTGCTCAAGGACCTGCGGATCATGCGCCGCTCGCCGCTGCTCACCGGGCTGCTGGTCGCCTACCCGATCGTGATCGCGGTGCTGATCGGCTTCGCGCTGAGCCGCGGGCCGGAGGAGCCGCGGATCGCCTTCGTCAACCAGATCCCGGCCGGGACGCCGTTCGAGATCGGCGGCGAGAGCTTCGACCTGGTCGGCGCCAAGAGCGAGCTCTGCACCCGGGTCGAGTGCGTGCAGGCGGGCAGCGAGCGGGAGGCGCGCGAGATGGTCGCCGACGGCGACGTGCTGGGCGCGCTGATCCTGCCCGCGGACCTGCTCGACCGGCTGCGCTCGCTGACCGGGCTCTCGCCCGAGGAGCCCTCGGTGAAGGTGATCCTCAACCAGGAGGACCCGATCAAGGGGCGGATCGTCGACGACCGGATCGACGCCCTGCTCGCCGAGGCCAACCTGCAGATCTCGCGCCGCGTCTCCGACGTCGCCTCCACCTACATGCGGATCCTGCTCGGCGGGGGCGACTTCTCGTTCGTCGGCAGCGACCTCAGCGTGCTCGGCCTGCGACCGGCCGAGCGCGTGCTGCGGGCGGTCCGCCGCCGGCTCCCGCCCGGCAGCCCGCAGCTGGAGCAGCTCGACGAGGTGATCCGCTTCAGCCACCTGGCGGCCGAGAACCTGGGCGCCGCCGACGACCTGCTGAGCTCGGTCAGCCGGCCGATCCGGATCGACAAGGAGGTCGTCGACGGGGCCTCGCCGAGCCTCGACAGCTTCGCGATCGCGGTCGCGGCGACGGTCACGTTGATGTTCGTCACCCTGCTGCTGGTCGCCGGCTCGCTCGCCCTGGAGCGGGAGGAGAACGCCTTCACCCGGCTCACCCGCGGGCTGGTCAGCGTCTCCGCCCTGCTCGCCGGGAAGGTGCTGCTGGGGGTGATCGCGGCGCTCGCGGTCACCTTCCTGATGCTCGCCGGCATCAGCGCCTTCGTCCCGCTGGACTGGGGGCGCGTGCCGCTGTGGCTGGCCGCGATCCTCGCCGGCGGCGCGGCGTTCGCCGCCTGCGGGGCGGCCTTCGGCGCCCTGGCGCGGGAGGTCCGGGCCGCGTCGCTGCTGGCCTTCATGGTCGGGCTGCCGCTGGCCTTCCTCGCCCTCGTGCCCTCCGGCTCGGTCAGCGACCTCCTCTACGACGTGATCAGCGTGATCGGGGCGCTGTTCCCGTTCGACCCGGCGCTGCGGGCGCTGCAGGGCGCGCTGGACGCCGCCGGCCCGGCGGTGGGCGCGGCGATCGGCCACCTCGCGATCCTCGCCCTCGCCTACGGGCTGCTCGCCCGCCTCGCCGCCCGCCGCCTCGCGGGCTGAGCGCGCGGCGCCGCCCGGCCC
>CAZARJ010000348.1:0-2357 GCA_964487515.1 uncultured Conexibacteraceae bacterium
CGGGGTCGACTCGAGCGCCATCACCATGCGGCCCTTGACGTGCTCCTTGGCGCGCGCCAGCTCCTCCTCGCTGACCCCCTTCTCGCGCAGCGCCGACAGCTCGCGGCCGATGATCGAGCAGGCCTCCTCGACGTTCTCGGCCCGCGTGCCGACGTAGGTGGCGACGGTCCCGCAGTCCGCGTACTGCTCGGCGTAGGAGCCGACCGCGTAGGCGAGCCCGCGGCGCTCGCGCACCTCGCGGAACAGCCGCGAGGAGGTCGAGCCGCCCAGGATCGTGTCCATGACGCCGAGGGCGAAGCGCCGCTCGTCCCCGCGGCTGATCCCCGGCGCCCCGAAGCAGATGTGGTACTGCTCGGTCTCCTTCGGGTAGAAGCTGAGCCGCCCGGCGGGATCCGGCGCGCCGCCCCGCTCGCGCTCGACCTCGCCGGCGGCCGGGCGCAGGTGCTCGCGCACCAGCTCGGCGATCCGCTCGTGCTCGAGGCTCCCGGAGGCGGAGACGACGATGTTGGGAGCCCGGTAGCGGGCCTCGTGGTAGGCGGCGATGTCGGGGATCGGGATCGAGCCGATCACGTCGGCGCCGCCGAGCACCCGTCGCCCCAGCGGATGCTCGCCGAAGACCGCCCCGGCGAGCACGTCGTGCACCCGGTCGGAGGGCTCGTCCTCGTACATCGCGATCTCCTCGATCACCACCTGGCGCTCGGAGTCGATGTCGGGGAAGGTGGGCTTCAGGAACATCTCCGCGAGCAGATCCAGCGCCGCCTCGGCGTGCTCGTCCAGAAAGCGCGAGTAGAGGTGCGTCGTCTCCTTGCTCGTGGCGGCGTTGGTTGCCGCCCCGAGGCCGTCGAAGTACTCCGAGATCTCGATCGCCGAGTAGCGCTCGGTGCCCTTGAACAGAAGGTGCTCGAGGAAGTGCGAGACCCCGGCCTGCGCCGGGGCCTCGTCGCGGGAGCCGGTCCGCACCCAGAGGCCGAGCGCGATCGAGCGGACCCCGGGGACGGACTCCGTGATCACACGGAGCCCGCCCTCCAGCTCGGCCAGCTCGACGCCCTCGGGGACGGACATCGCGATCCCGGCGCTAGTCGCGCGCGCGCCGGCGGTCGCGGCCCCGGCGGCCGCCCCGGTCACGGTCGCCGCCGCGTCCACCGCCGCCCCGGCGGGGCCCACGGTCGCCGCTGCCGACGGCCGCCAGCTCCTCCTTCGACTTGCCGGCGATCGCCGGGTCGGAGGTGAGCCGCAGCCCGATCCGGCCGCGCTCGCGGTCGACCTCGACCACGGTCACGTCGATCTCGTCGCCCTGGCTGAGCACGTCCTCGACCGCCTCGACCCGCTCGCCCGGCTTGACCGCCGAGATGTGCAGCAGGCCGTCGGTGCCCTTGACGAGCTCGACGAAGGCGCCGAAGGTGGTCGTCTTCACGACCTTTCCGTTGAACGTGTCGCCGACCTCGGCCTCGCGCGTCATCGCCTCGATCCGGGCGATGCAGGCCTCGACCAGCTCGCCGTTGGCGGCGTAGACGCGGACGGTGCCGTCGTCCTCGACGTCGATCTGGGCCTCGAACTCCTCCGAGAGCCCGCGGATCGTCTCGCCGCCCTTGCCGATCACCGCGCCGATCTTCTCCGGGTCGATCTTGATCGACTCGATCCGCGGCGCCGTCGGGCTGAGCTGCTCGCGTGGCCCGTCGATCGACTCCGCCATCTTGCCGAGGATGAACAGCCGGCCCTTGCGAGCCTGCTCGAGCGCGTCGCGCAGGATCTCGAAGGTGACGCCGCCGATCTTGATGTCCATCTGCAGGGCGTTGATGCCCTCCGCGGTGCCGGCGACCTTGAAGTCCATGTCGCCGAGGTGATCCTCGACGCCGGCGATGTCGGTGAGGACGATCACGTCGTCGTCCTCCTTGATCAGCCCCATGGCCACCCCGGCGACCGGTGCGGTGACCGGCACGCCCGCGGCCTGCAGCGCCATCGAGGACGCGCAGACGGAGCCCATCGACGAGGAGCCGTTCGACTCCAGCGTCTCGGAGACCACGCGGGTCACGTACGGGAAGTCCTCCTGCGAGGGGATCGTCGGCAGCAGGGCCCGCTCGGCGAGCGCCCCGTGGCCGATGTCACGGCGCTTGGGCCCCCGCATGAAGCCCGCCTCCCCGACCGAGAAGGGCGGGAAGTTGTAGTGGTGGAAGAACGTCTTCGTCTCCTGCAGCCCGAGGTTGTCGAGCCGCATGTCCATCCGCGTCGTGCCGAGCGCGACGTTGGAGAGGATCTGCGTCTCGCCGCGGGTGAACAGCGCCGAGCCGTGCACGCGCGGGGAGATGTCGACCTCGGTCTCGATCGGCCGGATCTCGTCCTGGGCGCGCCCGTCGGGA
>CAZARJ010000349.1:0-2351 GCA_964487515.1 uncultured Conexibacteraceae bacterium
GCCTTCGACTCGATCGCGGCCCTCGTCGTCGCGGTCGCGATCGTCGGCACCGGGGTGCGGCTCGCGATGCGCTCCGGCCGGGTGCTGATGGACGAGGCGCCCCCCGAGGAGCTGGACCGGATCGAGCGCGTGATCGCCGCCTCCCGGCCGCCGCAGATGGCCGGCTACCACAAGCTGCGGGCCCGGCGGGCCGGCTCGCGCTCCCACGTCGACATGCACGTCCAGTTCCGCTCCGGGACCAGCCTCGAGGAGGCGCATCGCTGCGCGCACCAGCTGCGGGATGCGATCGAGGCCGAGATCAACAACGCGGACGTGCTCATCCACGTCGAGCCGGAGGAGTCCTACCGGCCGCCCGGCGAGGCGACCGACGGCCTGCGGCGCGGCTGAGGCGGGCTTTGCGCGCTCAGGTCAGGTTGACCCCGGCGGCGGCGGCGACGGCGACCAGGGTGATCGTGTAGCCGGTGTAGCCGTTGAGGGCGAACAGCAGCGCCGCCACCAGGCAGGTGACGACGACGGCGATCCACGAGGCGCGGCCCAGGTCCATCGCCACTATGTTGCAGCAGATGCCCGACGGAGGCCAGCAGCCGACGAGCGAGGGACCCGGCGCGCCGCAGAGCGCAGGCGGGGAGCTGGCGGTCGCCCGCCTCACCGAGATGTCCGCCGACCTGCGCTCCTGCGCGGTGCTCGACGGCGAGGGCAGGCTGCTCGCCGCGAGCCGCCCCGACCGCTGGGAGGAGCTGGCCGCGGAGCTCTGGGAGGCCGCGGCCGAGAGCGGGGTCGCGGAGCCCGAGCAGGTCCACGTCGCCCGCGATGGGGGCGAGCTGTTCGCGGTCCGCAGCCCGGCGGGGACGGCGATCGCCCTCACCGATCGCTTCGCGCTCGCCTCGCTGATGCTCTGTGACCTGCGGGCGGCGCTGCGCGATCTCGCCCCGGGCGACAAGGGCGGGGCCGGCGCCGGCGCCCCCTCCGCCCCGGCGACGGCGAGCGGCTCCGGCCGGGACGGCGAACGCGGCGGCGGGAGCGGGGGAGGCCCCTGATCGAGAAGCCACACCGCTTTCTGCTCGATCGCGTCTCCTCCTATGCCGAGGAGGGGGTCGCGTACCTGCGCCGCCGGCGTCACCGGGCGCGTCCCCACGCGAGGGTCTGGAGCGCCACCGGCGAGCTCCGCGACGTCGACCTCCAGAGCCCGGCCGGCCGCCGGCTCACGGCGGTCGCCGAGGCGCTGCTCGAGGCCGACCGCCCGCCCGGCGGGCGCGATCCCGCGGCCTGAGGGGGCGCGGCGCGGCGCCGCGGGGTTAACCAGGCGGTGGAAGAGCTCATCCCCACGTCCCTCGGCCCGGTGCGGCGCCGGGCGCTGCGGCGCGCCCTCGATGCCGAGCCGGCACTCGCCGACGAGCTGGCGATGATCGTTCCGCAGCTCTCGCCCGCGCGGCGGGCACGCTTCTGGAACGCCTTCGGGAGGGCCTGCGTGGAGGGCGCGGCCGGCGACGAGCGCTCTTCCGGCGGGCGGCCGGCAGGGGCGGCCCTCGCGGCGCTCGAGCAGGCCGCGCTCGCTCCCGCGGGTGGCTCGCGCGGGCGGGGGCCGGAGGCCGGCGACGAGAGTTGAGCGCGCCCTGGGGGCGCCGTCCGGGGTCGCGGGGTTATCGGGCCGAGGCGCCGCCCGGCGCTCTCTCCGACAGCCGACCGAGGAGCCCCCGATGCCCAAGACGAATTGCCATGCCGCTCGCGCCGCCCGGACCGATCTGGCCGCCCGGGCCGCTCCCACGATCCGGTCCGCGCAGGGCGATCCGGCTGCGCCCTCACGGCTGCCCGTACGGTCCGCGACCCGCCGCCGCCTGCTGGCCCTGATATTCGCCCTGTGCGCCGTGAGCCTGCTGCTGGCCGCCGGGCCGCGGGCGGCCGGCGCCGGCCAGTACACGGTCGCGGAGTGCGATCGCGCCAACCGCGGGCACGATGACGCCGAGCTCGAACGGCGCAACGCGGGCGACTACGGATTCGTCTTCGGCTGCGCGGAGGACGAGCGCGCGAACTCGCTGCAGATCCGCTCGATCACCGGCGCCCCGCGGGGGCGCTACGGCCGCGCGCTCTGGCCGGCCCCGCCCGGCTCGCGGATCGTCGCCGTGTCACTGCAGGCGCGGCTGCGCAGCGACGCCGGCCACGAGGCGCGCCTGTCACTGCTCGGCAGCAACGGCGCCGAGGCGGGACGGCTCGCCACCGGCACCGAGCGGCCGGCGCCCTTCAAGAGCTTCGAGCGGCGCTTCGGCGGCGGCGGCCGGCGCGGCGTCGCGGCGTCGCTGCGCTGCGTGGCGCGGGATCGCAGCGAGCGCTCGCAGCGGGCACGCACCAGGATC
>CAZARJ010000350.1:0-2348 GCA_964487515.1 uncultured Conexibacteraceae bacterium
ATCATGCAGTCGATCCTCGGCGCGCTGCTGACCGCGGGCTACGCGGCCTCGATCGGCGCCGCGATCGCCGCCGCGCCGCAGGGGGACCGGATCACCGACGGGGTCCAGGCGGAGCTGCAGAAGTCATTCTCGAGCGCCTCCGCGGTCGCCGAGCAGTACCCGCAGTACGCGGACAAGATCGTCGCCGCCGCCAAGTCGGCCTTCCTCGCCGGCGATCACCGCGCCTACCTGGCCGGGATCGTCGCGATCCTGATCGGGGCGCTGATCGTGCGCTTCCGCTACCCGAGCCACGAGGAGGAGGTCCGGCTGCTGGAAAGCTACGCCGCGATCGATGCGGCCCGCGATCCCGCAGCCGAGCCCGGGACAGGCCGCTGACGACGGCTACCGCGGCGCGGCGACCACGCGGCGCCGCTACCGCCGTCCGCGGCGCTCAGTCGTCGTCATCGTCGTCGTCGCCGTCGTTTCCGTCGTCCCGCTCGACGTCGAAGACCTTGCCGGAGCGCGCGTCGACCTTGGCCTCGATCTCTCTCCCGCCCGAGCCGTCGAGGCTAACCTCCCAGAGCGGGCGGCCGTCGTCGCGGTCGAAGGAGGCCTCGTCGAGGCTTGCGCCCCGCGCCCGCCGGCCGGCCCTCCGCAGCGCTTCGCCGAGCGACACCCTGGCCTTGGCGGCCGCGGCCGCATCATCGTCGTCGTCGCCGGTGCGCCGCTGCCGCCGCACGCGGCGCCCGTCGGCGCTCACGTCGAGCTCGAGCCGGGGCCCCGACCGGCGCGTGAGCTTGATCTCCCAGACCCGCTTGCCGCCGAGCCGATCGCGCTCGATGTCGTAGGCGTCGCCGCCCGCCCGGCGCTCGGCCAGCCGGATCGCGTTCCGCGGCGCGGCGAGCGGCCCGGAGACCCGCTTCGCACGGCTTCCGCCCCGCTTGCTCCCGGTCTTCTTCCCGCCGCCGGCTCCCTCCCCCTGGTTCGCCGCCGCCGAACCGGTCTCGGTCCGGGTCACGGTCGTGGTCTCGGTGGCGGCGGTCGTCCCCTCGTCGCCGGAGTCCCCGCAGGATACGAGCGCCACGGCCGCGGCGATCGTCAGGCAGGCGCGGATCGACGTCGCTCGGGTCGGGACCATGGGCGAGCGCTACCCGCGGGCGGCCGGTCCCAACCGTCGCGTCCCGAACCTCCCTGCGCCGGTGGCCCGGCTCAGCTCGCCCGGGGCGCGGGCAGCGGCAGGGCGCTGAGGATCGAGGCGGTGCCGGAGGCGATGCGCGCGGGGGTGAACTCGGGGTCGTCGAGGGCGAGGCGGGCCTGCTCCTCCCCGACGCTGAGCAGCAGCCGGGCGAGCAGCTCGGTGTCGACGGCGCCGCGGGGGGCGCCGAGGGAGTCGACCCCCCACTCGACCAGGGGCCGAAGCTGCCTGGCGAGCGCGGCGCGGCGGTGGTTGACGACCTTCTGCAGCGCGATCGGCGCGGTCTCCGGGCGCATCAGGGCGACGCGCCACGTATCGGGCTCGCGCAGGGCCGCCTCGATCAGGCCGACCAGGACCGCGCCGAGCAGCTCGGCCGGGTCCCCGTCGCCGGGATCGTCGGGGAGCAGGCCGTCGAGCGTCTCGCGCACCCGGGCGTCCAGGCGCCGCAGGACGGCGACGAGCAGCAGCCCGCGGTTGGCGAAGCTGCGATAGACGACGGTCCGGTTGACCCCCGCCCGGCGCGCGACGGAGTCGATGCTCAGCGCCTCGAAGCCCTCGGCGGCGAGCAGCGCCAGAGACACGGCGAGCAGCTGCTCGCGGCGCTCGCCGCGCGGCAGGCGCTTGCCGGGAGGCGGTGGCTCAGGGGGCCGGCGGCGCTCGGGGGCCGTGAACGTGAGCTGCGGGGGGCCGCTGCGGGGCGAGTCGACCGGCACCAGCGGCAACCCCTCGCGGACGAGGCCGACGAGCCGGCGCGGCGAGAAGGTGCGGGGGTGCAGGAGCATCAGCCGGGCGGCGTCCTCGGCGGCGGCGACGATCAGGCGGGCGAGCAGGGGGTGGTCGAGCCCGCGCGGGCCGCCGCGACGGTCGATCCCCCAGTCGAGGAGCTCGCTGATCCGGGTCGCGAGCAGGCGCCGGCCGCGGACCAGGCGCGCGTGCAGGTCCCCGGAGCTGCCCCGCGGGGGCATCAGCAGCAACCGCCAGGTGCGCGGGCTCTCGCGCACCGCGGCGAGGAACTGCTCCAGCGCATCGACCAGGTACCGGTCGGGGTCGACGTCCCCCGGCTCGCCGCCGACGATCTCCAGCAGCGGCCGCAGCGCGGTGACCTCCTCGCGGTCGACGAGCGCCAGCAGCAGCCCCTCCAGGTCCCCGAAGAGGTCGTAGACGACCGGCCGGG
>CAZARJ010000351.1:0-2343 GCA_964487515.1 uncultured Conexibacteraceae bacterium
TGGCCGCGGTGCTGGTCGTCGCGATCGTCGCGGCGATCGCCGTCGTGGTCGTCTCGGGCGGGGACGGGAGCGACGGGGACGCCACGGCCGCCAAGGGCGGCGCGCAGGGCGAGACGGAGAACGTGAACACGATGTACGGGGTGCTGCCTGACGGCATCGCGGTCGACACGCGCGCCGGCATCGCGCCGCCGAAGCTCGCCGAGGCCGACCTCGACGCCGCCGCCCGGGCGGCCGGCTGCGAGCTCGAGCTGAGCCTGAAGGACGAGGGCAACACGCACCTCGACCCCGGCTCCGACGATCTTCCCGACTACGGCACCAACCCGCCGACGTCCGGCGATCACTACCCGAACCCGCTCGCCGACGGCGTCTTCCTGGACACCCCGAGCCCCGGCAACTACGTGCACTCCCTCGAGCACGGGCGGATCGAGATCGAGTACCACCCCGACCTCGCCGAGCGCTCGCAGCTCGCCCTGAAGGGCGTGGTCGAGGAGGACCGGGCGGGGATGATCATGTTCCCCAACGACGAGCTCGACGGCGAGGTGGCGGTCGCGGCCTGGACCCGGCTGATGAGCTGCCCGCGCTTCCGGGGAGCTAAGACGCTGGACGCGGTCCGCGACTTCCGGGACTCCTTCCGCGGCCGGGGGCCGGAGGCGATCCCCTACTGAGCCCGGCCCGGCGGCCCCGGGAGCGCTTCCGGGGCCCTTCCCCGGTCGGCGGCTTGCAGCGCGGCACCAAGGCGAGCGCCCGCCTGCGCGGCCTGCGACGATCCCGCGACTTTCCCGGCCGCCTGGTGTTTCGGCCGAATGTGAAGGACCGCTAGCGCCATGATCGTTAGACGCTTACGCAACGTCCTGCTGATCGCGCTCGGCGCGGGGCTCCTGTGGGCGGTCGCGCCCGCCCTCTCCACCGAGCCCTACGTGCCGCAGGCCAAGGACTTCGAGCAGCGGCTGCCGCGGGCGATCGAGCTCGGGGAGCGCGAGCCGCTGCGGGCACGGGCCGGCGCGGAGCCGCGGCGGGCGGCGAAGCGGCAGCGGCGGCACCTCGACGCCCACGGGCCCGTCCGCTACCGCACCCCGCCGATCCGGGCGCCCTACCGCTTCGATCTGGTCGGGGTCGCCGGGGAGCGGCACGAGCTCGAGTTCCGCACCCGGACCGACGGCGAGGCCTGGACCGACTGGGTCGAGGCGAGCAACGGGGACCCGGTCTGGGCCGGCGGCGCCGACGAGGTCCAGGTGCGCAGCCGCGACGTGCCGATCGAGGGCAAGCTGCACTACGTCAACGTGAGCGGCAGCGAGACGAGCGCCAGCCGGCTGCTCAACGGGCTGCGCTCCGCGGTCAACTCGGCCGTGATCGCGGTCGCCGCCAACCCGCTCACCGCGGGCACGGCGGAGGCGAAGAGCCCGCGGCCGAAGTTCGTGAGCCGCAAGCAGTGGGGCGCGAACCGCAAGCGCGGCGGCTGCAAGCCGCGCGACAGGCCCAGCATCGGCAAGGTGAAGGGCGGCGCGATCCACCACACCGACGGCACGAACTCCTACTCACGGGCGCAGGCCCCCTCGGTGATCCTCGGCATCTGCCGCTATCACCGCAACGCCAACCGCTGGGACGACATCGGCTACAACGCGCTCGTCGATCGCTTCGGCACCCTCTACCAGGGGCGGGCCGGCGGCATGCGGCGCGCGATCATCGGCGCCCACGCCGAGGGCGTCAACACCTGGACCACCGGGATCGCGGTCGTCGGCGATTTCCAGAAGCAGCGCATCAGGCGCAAGACGAAGCGCTCGATCGTCCACTACCTGGCCTGGAAGCTCGACGTGGCGAACCGGCGCCCGGCGGGCAAGATCCGGCTGCGCTCCACCGGCGGGGCGAGCTCGCGGGCCGAGCGTGGCCAGATCATCGTCACCCGGCCGATCTTCGGCCATCGCGACACCAACTTCACCGCCTGTCCCGGCAACCGCCTCTACCGGCAGATCCGCAAGATCCGCAAGGCCGTCCAGAGGCGCATGGTCCGCTTCCGCGACGAGAAGAAGGACGACAAGGGGGACGAGGGGGACGACACCGGCGGCGATGGCGGCGGCTCACGCCCCCGCGGCGGCATCCGCCCGACCTGACCTCCAAGTCAGCTGGGCCGACCCGTGAAGCGCAGGGTCTCGGAATCAAGCGCCAGCTCGACCTCCGCGTCGGGCTGGATGCGCTCTCAGGGCGCCCGGTAGCGGGGGAAGAAGCTCCCGGCGTCGGTAGCGGCCGCGGCGTCACGGGCGGCGCTGAGCCGCTCGTAGGCGCCGGGGTCGCAGATCAGCTCGTGGGTGCGGAAGGGGAGCTCGGCGTTGGCGAAGCCGCGCTTGA
>CAZARJ010000352.1:0-2335 GCA_964487515.1 uncultured Conexibacteraceae bacterium
AGGGCGTCGTAGACGATCCGCTCGGCGGTCGACTTCTTGCCGTCGAGCATGACCTTGTTGATCACCTGCTGGACCAGCCGGCTGCGGTAGCGCGAGTCCGGCGGCGCGATCCTGGTGGTGGCACGGTTACGACGCATGGGGAAGGGTCAGGATGCCTTGACGCCGTACTGGGAGCGCGACTGCTTGCGCTCGGAGACGCCGGACGCGTCGAGCGTGCCGCGGACGACCTTGTAGCGGACGCCGGGGAGATCCTTGACGCGACCGCCGCGGACCAGGACGACGGAGTGCTCCTGAAGGTTGTGCCCCTCGCCGGGGATGTAGGAGGTGACCTCCATGCCGTTCGTGAGCCGCACGCGGGCGACCTTGCGCAGGGCCGAGTTCGGCTTCTTCGGGGTCGCCGTGTAGACGCGCGTGCAGACGCCGCGCCGCTGCGGGGCGGCGATCCTCGCCTTGCGGCCCTGACCTGACTTGAGGCCCGGTGTGGCGACCTTCTTCGGCGGGGCCTTGCGGCCCTTGCGAACGAGTTGACTGGTGGTTGGCACGGCGGGGAATGGTAGCGGGCGCCGTCGCCACGTGACTACTCTCCCCCGGGTGGCCGCTTCCCGCGCTCCCTGGAGCTCTCCCCCGCGACCGATCCTCGCCGTCGACGTCGACGGCGTGATCAGCCTCTTCGGCTTCACCGAGCCGCCCGCCGAGGCTCCCTGCGAGTTCCGCCTCATCGACGGCATGGCCCACTGCATCTCGAGGACGGCCGGCGAGCGACTGATCCGGCTGCTGCCCCACTTCGAGATGGTCTGGGCGACGGGCTGGGAGGATCGCGCCAACGACCACCTGCCGGACCTCCTCGGGCTGCCGCCCCTGCCGGTGCTGCGATTCGGGCGCGCGGCCCGCTTCGGGAGCGCCCACTGGAAGCTCGGCCCGCTCGGCTCCTACGCCGGCTCGAGGCCGCTGGCCTGGATCGACGACTCGCTCGACGACAGCTGCCGCGAGTGGGCCCGGCGGCGCTCGGGACCGACCCTGCTCGTGGAGACGGATTCGGCCCGCGGGATCGAGGACGAGCACGTCGACACGCTGCTCGAGTGGGCGCGCGATCTGGCCTGACCACTAGACTCGGTTTTCTACGTGGATGCAGGTATTCAAACCCTGATCTTCATGGGGCTGATCCTCAAGGTTCCCGTACTCGCCGCGTGCTGGCTGATCTGGTACGCCGTACGGGCGGAGCCGGACATCGCCGAAGCCCCCGAGGGAGGCGACGGCCACGAGCGTCGCCGCTTCCGCCGCGATCCGCGTCCCAAGCGGCCCGGCGGTCCCCGTCGCGGCCCGCATGCGCCCGGGTCGCTGCCCCTCCCCTGCCCGGACGAGGGCGGTCCGCTCCGCGTCCTGCGCCGGCCCGCCCACAGTCCCCTGCCGAGCACCGCGCACGGCACCCCCGAGCGCCCTCGCTGACGCCCCGCGGGCGCTCTGACGCGCACGCCCGGGGGCGGTAGGCCGCCGCGCCGATCGAGAGGCCGCCGCCCCGGTCGAGAGGTCGCCGCCGGTCGAGAGGCCGCCGCCGCCCCGGTCGAGAGGCCGCAGCCGCCCCGGTCGACCCGCGCGCGGGTAGGCCGGCCCCCGGTGGTGCAGAACGGCGCCCGGCTGCGCAGGGGGAGCGGGGGCGCGGGACCCCCGGCCCCCGGGGAACCGGAGGCCGAGGGGTTGACCCGCGCTCAGGCGCTCAGCTGTCGGACTTGGCGGGCTTGGCCGCCGCCGCGCCGTTGCCGCCGTTGCCGGCCGCCGGGGCGTCGATCTCGCCGGCCAGCTCCTCGAGCTCCTCGGCGAAGCTGGAGCCGAAGCCCTCGACATCGGCGCCCTGCGGCTGCTCGAGCTCGTCGCCGAGTCCGAGCTCGGCCGCGAGGGCCTCGTCGTCGAGCGGCTCGTCCGGGCGCTGCGGAGGCTCGACCGGGTCGATCTCCAGCGTCCGGTAGTGGCGCAGCCCGGTCGCCGCCGGGATCAGCTTGCCGATGATCACGTTCTCCTTCAGGCCGACGAGGCGGTCGCGCTTGCCCTCCATGGCGGCATCGGTGAGCACCTTCGTCGTCTCCTGGAAGGAGGCGGCGCTGAGGAAGGACTCCGTCGCCAGCGACGCCTTCGTGATCCCGAGGATCACCTCCTCGCCCTTCGCCGGCGAGCCGCCGTCCGCCTTCACCTGCTTGTTGATCGCCTGCAGCCTGAGCCGGTCCTCGAGCTGGCCCGGGAGTAGCTCGGTGGAGCCCTTCGACTCGACCTTGATCTTGCGCATCAACTGATGCACGATCAGCTCGATGTGCTAGTCGTTGATGTCGACGCCCTGGGCCTT
>CAZARJ010000353.1:0-2327 GCA_964487515.1 uncultured Conexibacteraceae bacterium
GCTCGCCCCGCATCGACTTCCCCGGATAGCGCCAGAGCTCCGCGGCGCGCAGCTCAGTCGCCATCGGCGCGCGGGACCTCCAGCTCGCGCGCCAGGCGCAGCGCCCGGGCGGGCTCGATCCCGGCGCGGGCCGAGATCCAGCAGGCGACGGGCGCGGCGCGGCGCTCGGAGGAGTGCGCGGCCACGGAGGCCAGCTCGAGCAGCTCGGCCAGCTCGGCCTCGCCCGGCCCCTCCACCCCGGCCGCGCGCGCGAACGCCTCGAGCCAATCCTCCGCGCTCACATCCGGATCGTCGTTCGCGGCCACGACGCGAAGCTAACAGCTACCGCGACCATGTAGTTACCGGGATATCTCCCCGGGATCTGCGGGGTCACGCCGAACAGCTCCGCCCCGCCGGCGCCGAGCTTGTCGATAGCCGGAAATACGACGGGTATGTGCAAGGTCGGGGCGAGCGACGGCGGCCCTCAGAGCGGGCTGAGGCGGGTCGCGGTGGCCTTCCAGCGGGCGCTCACGCGGGCGCCGCGCCGCAGGCCGAGGCGGTGGACGGAGGCGGCGGTCACCTCGGCGGCCAGAGGCTGCGGCGCGGCGAGGCCGATCCGGGCGCGGTTGCCGAACTCGCTCACCGAGGTCACCTCGGCGCGCAGGTGGTTGAGCGCCGAGGTGGCGCCGTCGGATCCCTGCGGGCCGGCGTCCGCGCCCTCCGCTGCGGCGCCCGGAGACGCGCCGCCCGGCCCTCCGGGCATGCCCCGGCCGGCCCCCGGCGCCGCGGGCCCGTCGTCGAGGTGGCCGATCTCGATCTCCCAGGGGAAGACGCTGGCGGCGACCCGGCCGGTCGCCTCGTCGGTGCTGCTGAGCAGGCCGCCCTCGTCGAGCTCGACCACCGTCAGGCCGTCGGCGCCGGGCCGCGCGACGCCGCGCAGGACCACGGCGCCGCTCAGGTCGGCGACGAAGGCCGAGCGCGGCGCTGCGGCGAGCTCCGCCGCGGTTCCCCGCTGCACGATCCGCCCGGCGTCCACGACCGCGATCCGGTCGGCGAGCACGGCGGCCTCGGCGAAGTCGTGGGTGACGATCACCGCCGGCATGCCCCCGGTGGCCAGGACGCCCGCCAGCTCGCGCGAGGCGGCGGCCCGCGTCTGCACGTCGAGCGCCGAGAGCGGCTCGTCGAGAAGCAGGACGCGGGGATCGGAGGCGAGCGCCCGGGCCAGGGCCACGCGCTGCCGCTCCCCGCCGGAGAGCTCCGCCGCCCGGGCGCCCGCGCGCCCCTCGAGGCCGAATCCGGCGAGCAGCTCGTGAGCGCGGGCGCGGCGCTCGGCGCGGCTCCCCGAGCGCATCCCGTAGGCGACGTTGGCCCATGCCCGCATGCGGGGAAACAGCGCGTAGTCCTGGAAGACGTAGCCGACCCGCCGGCGCTCGACCGGGACGAAGGCGCCCGCGGCGGCGTCGAACCAGCGGTCCTCCCCGAGCACGATCCGGCCCCGCTGCGGCTGCACGAGGCCCGCCAGCGCGCGCAGCAGCGTCGTCTTGCCGGCGCCCGAGGGGCCGACCAGGGCGACGCACTCGCCGGGAGCGACCCGCAGCTCGGCGTCGAGCACGAAGCCGCCCTGCCGCACCCTGACCTCAGCCGCCAGCCCGTCCCGGGGCACGACGCCCCCGCGCCGCACCCCGACCTCAGCCGCGAGCCCCGAGGCCAAAGCGATCACCCCCGATCAGCTTCACCGAGAGCAGCAGACCCGCCGAGACCATCACCAGGACCCCGGAGAGGGCGAGCGAGGCGTCGAAGTCGCGGGAGAGGAACTCGAAGATGGCCAGCGGCGCCGTCTGGGTCCGGCCCTGTAGCGAGCCGGCGAACATCAGCGTGGCGCCGAACTCCCCCAGCGCCCGCCCCCAGGCGAGCCCGACGCCCGAGAGCAGGCCGCTCGCGGCCGCCGGGATCGCGATCCGGGCGAAGGTCCGCCCCTCGCCCGCTCCCAGCGTACGGGAGGCGTCGAGCTGCGCTCCGTCGACCGCCTCGAAGGCGGCGATCGCCTGGCGGACGAAGAACGGCGCGGCCACGAACGTCAGCGCGACCACGACGCCGGCCGTCTGCAGGACCAGCTTCAGCCCCAGATCCTCGATCGCCCCCCCGACCACGCCGTTGGGGCCGAACGCCGCCAGCAGCGCGATCCCGGCCGCCGCCGGGGGCAGGACCAGGGGCAGCTCGATCAGGGTGATGATCGCCGCCCGGCCCCGGAACCGGCGGCGGGCCAGCAGGTAGGCGGCCGGGGTCCCGACCACCACGATGATCGCCAGCGACAGCAACGAGGTCTGGAGGCTGAGCAGGAGCGCCTC
>CAZARJ010000354.1:0-2326 GCA_964487515.1 uncultured Conexibacteraceae bacterium
GCAGCAACCCGGCGACCTACACGGGGCTGCTGGACCCGATCCGCAAGGCCTTCGCGAAGGCGAACGACGTCAAGCCCGGCCTGTTCAGCGCCAACTCCGAGGGCGCCTGCCCCACCTGCAACGGCGCCGGCGTGATCTACACCGACCTGGCGCAGATGGCGGGCGTGGCGGTCACCTGCGAGGAGTGCGGCGGCAAGCGCTTTCAGGCCTCGGTGCTCGAGTACAGCTTCGGCGGCCGCGACATCAGCGAGGTGCTCGCGATGTCGGTCGCCGAGGCCGAGCGCTTCTTCGGCGAGGGCGAAGCCCGCCTCCCCGCCGCGCACAGGATCCTCACCCGGCTCGCCGACGTCGGCCTCGGATACCTGACGATCGGCCAGCCGCTGACGACGCTGTCGGGGGGCGAGCGCCAGCGCCTCAAGCTCGCGACCGAGATGGCGAAGAAGGGCGGCATCCTCGTCCTCGACGAGCCGACGAGCGGCCTGCACCTCGCCGACGTCGAGCAGCTGCTCGAGCTGCTCGACAAGCTCGTCGACTCCGGCCGCTCGGTGATCGTGATCGAGCACCACCTCGCCGTCGTCGCCCACGCCGACTGGATCATCGACCTCGGCCCCGGCGCCGGCCACGACGGCGGTGAGGTCGTCTTCGAGGGCACGCCCGCTGCGCTGGCCGCCGGGCGGGCGACGCTCACCGGCGAGCACCTGGCCGACTACGCCGCCTGAGCCCCGCGCCCCGCGCCCCCGGGGATGGGGCGTCCGGGCGGCCGACTCCCGGACGGGTGGAGGGCCGAAGCACGCTCGGCTAGGATCGGCGGATGGAGGGCCGAGGCGCGCTCAACTACGGGGACTGGCATGCGACCTGCGACACCCTGCACGCCCACACCCAGGTCCTCGGCAAGCTCGCGGCCGAGCTCGCGCCGCCCGAGCCGCAGCTCCAGCACGCCGCCCTGCGACTCACCGCCCGGGGCTGGGAGACCGCGCCGCTGCCCGCCCCCGACGGCTCCGGCGCCCTCGTGGTCGCCCTCGATCTACACCGCCACGAGGCGCTCGCCGAGCACTCGGACGGCCGCGGCCGCAGCGTGCCGCTGACCCCGGACCGGCCGGTCGGCGCCGTCACGCGCGAGCTCCTCGCCGCGGTGAGCGAGCTGGGCGGCAGGGTCGAGATCGATCCCACCCCGCAGGAGGTCTCCTGGGAGGTGCCCCTGGACGAGGACGACGAGCACGCCACCTACGATCCCGAGCGGGTCGCCGGCTACTTCGCCGCGGCGACCGGGGCGGCGCTCGCCCTGGCCGCCTTCCGCGCCCCCTATCGCGGTCGCTCGACCCCGGTCAACGCCTGGTGGGGCTCGTTCGACCTCGCCGTGGGCCTGTTCTCCGGCGCCGCCGCCGAGCCGCCCTCCAGCGACTTCATCATGCGCAACGCCATGGACTCCCAGGAGGTCGCGGTCGGGTGGTGGCCGGGCGACGAGCGCTACGGGCGCGCCGCCTTCTACGCCTACTCGCACCCCGCTCCGGCCGGCATCGAGACCTTCAACCCCGAGCCCGCGGCGGCTCGCTGGGAGCCCGAGCTGGGCGAGCACGTGCTGGACGCCGCGGACGCGGAGGCGAGCGGCGATCCGCGCGCGGCGGCGCTGACCTTCGCGCGCTCCTTCTTCGTCCACGTCTGCGGCGCCTGCGCCTGGGATCCGCACCTGGCGCGGAGCGCCACCGGGGAGCACCCCCCGGTCGTCTGACGCCGGCCGCGCTCAGCCGTAGTCGGGCGTCATCGCCGAGGTCGCTCCGTCGGAGGACCAGACGCGCATGATGTCCCGCATCGAGAGGACGCCGACGAGCTCGCCGCTCTCGACGACGACGAGGTGGCGGATCCCGCGGTTCGCCATCTCCGCCGCGGCACGCTCCAGGCTCCAGTCCGGCGCCGCCGTGATCACGGAAGCGCTCATGTGATCGCCCACGAGCTCCCGATCCGGGTCCTGATCGAGCCCCAGGGAGATGAGCACGTCGCGCTCGCTGATCATCCGCGGGCCGGGCGCGTCCTCCTCGAGCACGACGGCCGCTCCGACCCCTTTCTTGGTCATCATCCGCGCGGCTTCGCGCAGCGTGTGCTGGGGACCGACCGTCAGGACGACGGCTGACATTCCCTCCCGGACCTGCATCTCGTGTCGACACCTCCACGTGGCCGGCCGCGCCGACGCGCGGCACTTGTGCTGATCGTCGCAAGCTTAGCCGATCGCCCGGATCGCTCCCCCACCTCTCCCCCGGCCGGCAGGCCGAGCGCCCGCCGGGAAAGATAGGATGCCGCTCGTGACGGGAACCAGACTCAAGGCAGCGGC
>CAZARJ010000355.1:0-2300 GCA_964487515.1 uncultured Conexibacteraceae bacterium
TCCGGTGCAGGTACTCGTAGCGGCCGAGCGCGTCGTCGAAGCCCTCCGAGTCGAGCACGATCGAGATCGCGGTCGGATCGCCGGTCTTGTAGATCGTCACCAGCCGCTTCTTGAGCGCGTCGAGCGAGCGCCGCAGCCGCTCGCGCAGGATGCGCAGCTGCTTGCGCTCGCGATCGAGCCGCGCCTGCGCCTCGGCGAGCTGGCGCTCGACCGCGGCCTCGCGGTTGCGGAGCGCGGCGACCTGGCCGGTGAGCGAGTCGATCCTCGCGTTGTAGCGCGAGATCTCGGTCGTCAGCACGCCCTTCTTGTGCTTCGCCGCGTCGAGGTTCGCGCGCTTGGCGTCCAGCTTCTCCTGCAGGCTCGCGGCCGGCGTCGACTGGGCGCAGCCGAGGGCCACCGCGAGGGCGGCGATCAGCGCGGCAAGGAGCGCGGGGGCATGCTTGAGTCGCCCTGGACTGTGCGTCGGAGGAGCTGCCATCGGGGCCTGCGAAGCGGCCGCCAGACTAGCACCCGAAACCCCGTTTGTGAGCGTTCCTTCACAGAACTCACAATCCGTGCAACGGCGTTTGCACGATCGGCCGGCGCGGGCGGCGCGGCGCTCAGGCGGCGGCGAGGGTGGGCTCGGCGTCGCTCAGCGCCGCCCGCGCCTCCTCGAGCCGCTCCCGCATCTGCGCCGTCTGCATGCGCGCGATGACGAGCCGCTGGACCTGGGCTGTGCCCTCGAAGAGCTGGTAGATCTTCGCGTCCCGGAACCACTTCTCCAGCGGGGTTGACTCGGCGGCGGGGCCGACCAGGTCCATGAGGCGCGTCGTCGCCCACATCGCCACGTCGCCGCCCTTCAGCTTCGACATCGACCCCTGGCCGCCGGCGAGCGGGATCCCCGCCCGCCCCATCCACGAGGCGCGCTGCACGAGCAGCCGCGCGGCGTCGATCTCGGTCGCCACGTCGGCCAGCACCTGCTGGACGTGCTGGCGCCGCAGCGGCGGCTCGCCCGCGGTCGAGGTGCCGTCCAGAAAGCCCTCGACCGGGTCCACGGAGAGGTCGCCGTCGAGCAGGTTCTCGAGCGTCCACTCGTAGGCGGCACGGGCGATCCCGAGCGCCGATGCCCCGACGATCGGCCGGGTCAGCTCGAAGGTGGCGAGGGCGTTCGAGGCCCGGCCCGTGCTGGCGCCGGAGCGCGCCCGCTCGAGCTTCGCCTCCAGCTTCTCGATCCCGCCCAGCAGGTGATCGAGAGGAATTCGGCAGTCCTCGAGGATCACCTCGGTCGTCTGCGAGGCGCGGATGCCGAGCTTCGACTCCTTCTTGCCCTGGCGCAGCCCGGGCGTCCCCTTGGGAACCACGAACGAGGCCTGCCCGCGGTGGCCGAGCTCCGGATCGACCGTGGCCACGACCACCGTCACGTCGGCGATCCCGCCGTTGGTGATGAAGACCTTGGTCCCGTTCAGGACCCACTCGTCGCCGTCGCGGCGCGCCGTGGTGCGCAGGCTCTTGACGTCCGAGCCCGCCTGCGGCTCGGTCACCGCGTAGGCGCCCAGCTTCAGCTCCTCGCCGGCGCCCAGGCACTCGGGGACCCAGCGCCCGATCTGCTCCGGGGTGCCGGACGCGGCGATGCCGGCGGCGGCGAGCGAGGAGCCGGAGATCGCGAGCGCGATCCCGGCGCAGCCCCAGTGCATCTCCTCGGCGTAGATCGGGCCCATCTGGCCCTCGGCGTCGGAGCCGATCCGCTCGACCGAGTCGAGGCCGGCTAGCCCGGCGGCGCGGGCCTGCTTCATGACCTCCCAGGGCACGCTCTCCTCGGCATCGTGGACGGGCGCCGCGGGGCGCATCACGTCGCGCGCGAACCCGTGGCAGCGGCGCTGCCACTCGAGCTGCTCGTCGTTGAAGGCGAAGTTCATGATGTTGCCCGTGCTCCTCCTGATCGAAGCTGCGCCGCGGGCGGCGCCGCCCGGCCCGGGGCCGCGGGCGCTGCGATCGCGCCCGCCACCGCTTGATTGACTGGTCAGTCAATAAGTGTAGAGGCCCGCGCAGCCGCCCGGTACGCAAGACTGACGCCCGTGCCGAAGCGTCCCTCCCTCCCCCGGCCGCGGCTGAGCCGCCTCCGGCTGCCGCGGATCCCGAAGCCCGGCCTGAGCCGGCCGCGGCTGCCGAGCCTCCCGCACCTGCCGGCGCCGGTGCCGCCGTCGCTGTGGTCGGACGGGGCGCGGCGCGTCGCCGCCGGGCTGGCGCTGCTGCTCGTCGCCGCGCTCGGCGTCGGCGCCGGCTATCTGATCTTCGGCGACGACGGCGGCGGCGGCGCGGCG
>CAZARJ010000356.1:0-2296 GCA_964487515.1 uncultured Conexibacteraceae bacterium
CGCCGCTCGCGCCGGCGCCGCTTGCGCTCCCGCGCCCGCTCGCGCGCGAGCGCCTTGGACCGCTCGCGGGGGGTCAGCTCGGGCTCGCCGGGGGAGCCGGGCTCGGCGACCGCGACCCCGGGAGGGGGGGCGGGCGGCTCGTCGCTCGGCGGGGCGCCGTTTGCACCGGCGGCTGTCTGATCTTTGCTGCTGGGGGGCATCGGTCGATCGGCCGGGAGCGCAGCGGAGCGGCCGGAAGGGATCCGTCTTTGCCGGGCTTGAAGGCGGGCCGCGTACCGCGTGCTCCGCGTGCCAGGTGCGGGCCGGCGCACCCCCGCGCGAGGCGTGAGTCTAGCATTGCGCAGATGCCGGAAACGGCCCCCGCGAGCACCACGACGGCCGCCGAGCTGGGCCTCGGCGCCGTCGACGTGCTCCCCGAGGGCGCGCTCGGGGAGCTCCTCGGGCGCGGGCGGCCGCTGCGCGTGAAGCTCGGCATCGACCCGACGGCGCCCGACATCCACCTCGGCCACGTCGTCGTGCTCGAGAAGCTGCGCCAGTTCCAGGCCGCCGGTCACGTCGCCGTCCTGATCATCGGCGACTACACGGCGCGGGTGGGCGACCCCAGCGGACGCTCGGACCTGAGGCCGATGCTCGCGGAGGCCGAGATCGAGGCCAACGCCCGCACCTTCCAGGAGCAGGCGTTCAAGGTGCTCGACCGGGAGCGGACCGAGGTGCGCTTCAACAGCGAGTGGCTCGACATGCCCTCGGCCGAGCTCTTCGCGCTGGCGCGCCGCTTCACCGTCGCCCGGCTGCTGGAGCGCGACGACTTCAGCCGCCGCATGGCGGACGCCGAGCCGATCTCGATCCTCGAGCTCCTCTACCCGGTGCTACAGGGCTACGACTCGGTCGCCGTCGACGCCGACCTGGAGCTCGGCGGCACCGAGCAGAAGTTCAACCTGCTCTTCGCGCGCGACGTCCAGACCGCCTTCGGCAAGCGCCCGCAGGCGGTGATGACCCTGCCGATCCTGCCCGGCACCGACGGGGTGCGGAAGATGAGCAAGTCGCTCGGCAACTACGTCGGCGTCACCGAGCCGGCGGCCGAGATCTTCGGCAAGCTGATGAGCATCCCGGATGCGGCGCTGCCCCAGTACTGGGAGCTGCTGCTCGGCGAGCCGCTGGACGAGAGCCGGCATCCAAACGAGGCCAAGCGCGAGCTCGCCGGGCGGCTCTGCGATCGCTTCGCCGGGCCCGGGGAGGGGGCGCGGGCCGAGGAGCGCTTCGACGCGATCCACCGTCGCCACGAGACGCCCGAGGACGTTCCCACCCTGCGGCTCGACGGTGAGGATCCCGTGCACCTGCCGGCGCTGATGAGGGAGGCCTTCGCGATCAGCGGCAGCGAGGCGCGGCGCCTGATCGGACAGGGCGCGGTGCGGGTCGACGGGGAGCCGGTGGGCGAGCTCGACGTCCCGCGCGAGCGCCTCGTGGAGCGGACCCTCCAGGCCGGCAAGCGGCGCTTCGTCCGCCTGAGCGGCTCCTGAGCCACGCCGCCGGGCGCTCCCCGCGGAGCGCGGACGCCGAGCGGGATGGCCGGCGCCCCGGGCTGGACACCCGGCGCCGGGCGCGCTATAGTCCCCGGCCGCCCCGTAGGCGAGCTGTCGCCGGCCCGAGAGACCCTCGATGCCGGCGAGGCGAGGTCCTTGAAAACTGAGCAGCGCATGCATCCGGAGATTCGTCTCCGGGATGCATCGAGTCCGACCCGGTCCGTCGCCAGCGGCGAGGCCGGGCAATACATGACCCTGTCATGTCGGCCGTCGCCTGTGTAAGCGGCGGTCAAAGCCAGACATGACAACTCTCAGTAAGACAGAGGAGCCCGTTCGCATTGACCCGCGGGCGGGATTGAAACCCTCGAGTCACTTTTTACGGAGAGTTTGATCCTGGCTCAGGACGAACGCTGGCGGTGTGCTTAACACATGCAAGTGGAGCGACGAACCAGGGCTTGCCCTGGGGCAAAGCCGCGAACGGGTGAGTAACACGTGGGTAACCTGCCCCGATGACTGGGATAACCCGAGGAAACTCGGGCTAATACCGGATGTGTACGCCGGCCATGAGGCCGTCGTGCAAAGGAAGCTTCGGCCTCCGCATTGGGAGGGGCCCGCGGCCCATTAGCTTGTTGGTGGGGTAACGGCCTACCAAGGCAACGATGGGTAGCTGGTCTGAGAGGACGATCAGCCACACTGGGACTGAGACACGGCCCAGACTCCTACGGGAGGCAGCAGTGGGGAATCTTGCGCAATGCGCGAAAGCGTGACGCAGCAAC
>CAZARJ010000357.1:0-2287 GCA_964487515.1 uncultured Conexibacteraceae bacterium
GTCGCCCACCTGCACGTCCACAGCGAGTACTCGCTGCTCGACGGCGCGAACAAGATCGACGCGATGGCGGCGCGCGCGGCGGAGCTCGGCATGCCCGCCCTGGGGCTGACCGACCACGGGGTGATGAACGGGGCGATCGACCTCTACAAGGCCTGCCGCGCCCAGGGCGTCAAGCCGATCATCGGCCTCGAGGCCTACCTCGTCGACGACGTCGAGGAGATCAAGTCGAAGACGAGGTGGGAGCGCAACCACATCACGCTGCTGGCCGGCAGCGACGCCGGCTTCCGCAACCTGGTGAAGCTCAGCTCGGCGGGCTTTCTCGAGGGCTTCGCGCGCGGCAAGGCGAACGTCGACCCGAAGCTGCTGGAGCGCTACTCGGAGGGCGTGATCGCGCTCAGCGGCTGCCTGCAGTCGCGGCTCTGCCGGCGCCTGGTCGAGGACCGCCCCGACGACGCGCGCGCCCACGCCGACGACCTGCTGCAGATCTTCGGCCGAGACAACGTCTACTTCGAGCTGCAGGTGAACGGGATCGCCGACCAGGACAAGGCGAACGAGGGGATCGTGCGCATCGCCCGCGAGCTGGGCAGCCCCCTGGTCGGGACCGCCGACGTCCACTACCTGCGCCGCGAGGACTACGAGAACCACTCGGCGCTGCTATGCGTGCAGACGAAGTCGACGCTTGAGGACCCGAAGCTGAGCTTCGACACGAACGAGTTCTACCTCAAGGATCCGGCCGAGATGGCGGAGTCGTTCGCCCCCTGGCCGGAGGCGATCCCGAACACGATCGAGATCGCCGACCGCTGCGACGTGGAGATCAAGCTCGGCGAGTTGCTGCTGCCGAGCTTCCCGACCCCGGACGGCTCCGACCCCAGGGACATGCTGCGCAGGATCGCCGGGGAGGGGCTGCGACGCCGCTACGGCGATCCGCCTCCCGCGGAGGCCGTCGAGCGGCTCGAGTTCGAGCTCGGCGTGATCGAGGAGATGGGCTTTCCGTCCTACTTCCTGATCGTCTGGGACTTCGTCAACTTCGCCAAGAAGTCCGGGATCGCGGTCGGCCCCGGGCGCGGCTCGGCGGCCGGCTCGACGGTTGCCTACAGCCTCGGCATCACCGACCTCGACCCGCTCGACAACGACCTGCTGTTCGAGCGCTTCCTGAACCCGGCGCGCAAGTCGATGCCCGACATCGACATCGACTTCTCGGTCCGCGGGCGCGAGCGCGTGATCCAGTACGTGGCCGAGAAGTACGGCCGCGAGTCGGTCGCCCAGATCGTCACGTTCGGCCGCATGGCCCCGCGCGCGGCGACCCGGGACGCGGCGCGCGTGCTCGGCTTCGACTATGGCACGGGCGACCGGGTCGCGAAGCTGATCCCCGAGCCCGACCAGGGCCGCAGCCCGACCTTCGAGGGCTGCCTGAAGGAGGGCGAGGACCTGCGCAAGGCCTACGACAGCGAGGCCGACACGAAGCAGATCATCGACACCGCGCGCGGGCTGGAGGGGATCGTGCGCAACCACTCGATCCACGCCGCGGCGGTGGTGATCGCCGACCGGCCGCTGCAGGAGGTCGTGCCGCTTCAGCTGACCGAGGACCGGGGCGCCGCCAAGGACGGGGAGCGCTCCTACAAGGTTGTCACCCAGTACTCGATGGGGCCGGTCGAGGAGATCGGCCTGCTGAAGATGGACTTCCTCGGCCTGCGCAACCTGGACGTGATCGAGGACGCGGTGGCGATCATCGAGCGCTCGCGCGGGGACAGGATCGACATCGAGGGCCTGCCGCTCGACGACGAGAAGACCTACGAGATGCTCGCCCGCGGCGACTCGGTCGGCGTCTTCCAGCTCGAGTCGGAGGGCATGCGCGAGGCCCTGCGGCAGATCCGGCCGAGCAGGTTCGACGACATCGTCGCGATCGGCGCCCTCTACCGGCCCGGCGCGATGCGCTTCATCCCCGACTACGCGCGCGGCAAGCGCGACCCCGACTCGGTCACCTATCCCGACGATCGCCTGCGCCCGATCACCGAGAGCACCTACGGCTGCGTGATCTACCAGGAGCAGCTGATGGAGATCTCGAAGCAGATCGGCGGCTTCACCCCGGCCGAGGCGGACGATCTGCGCAAGGCGATCGGCAAGAAGAAGCGCGACCTGATGGCGACGATGAAGGACAAGTTCATGGCGGGGCTGGCGAAATCGGGCACCGCCCCGAACGTCGCCCGCGACCTCTGGAAACTGAACGAAGCCGCCGCCGACTACTCGTTCAACAAGTCGCACGCCGCCTGCTACGGGCTGATCTCCT
>CAZARJ010000358.1:0-2286 GCA_964487515.1 uncultured Conexibacteraceae bacterium
CGTCGAGGAAGTGGTCGGAGAGGCGGATGCGGTCGCCGAGCAGGGCGCCGCGCGAGAACGGGCTCGAGGGATCGATGGAGAGCACGCCGACCCGCCGCTCGCGCTCGCGCAGGCCCTTCACCAGGGCCCCGATCAGGGTGCTCTTGCCGCCCCCGGGGGGGCCGGTGAGCCCGACTATGCGCGCCCCGCCGGTGTGGGGGAAGAGGTCGGCGACCAGCCCGCCCGCGGCCGGGTCGCCGTTCTCGATCAGCGAGATCGCCCGCGCGAGGGCGCGCTTCTGCCCCCGGCGCAGGCGGTCGGCGAGGCTCTCGCTGTCGGTCGCGGCGGACATGGGCGCCGGATCATGCCAGGCGAGCCCCCCGCGCCGGCGCCGGGGGACGATCGGCCTCCGCCGCCCCGGCGCCCGCCGCCCCGGGCCACGCCTCCCGCGCCGTCCTATGATCCGGGCGCCGTGGCCGACGCGACGCTGACAGATCAGCCGGGCGCGCCCGGAGACGGGGAACCTCGCCCTGCGAGGCCGGCACGGGCCGGGGAACGGCGCCGCGCCGGCCCCGCCGCCACGCTCCGCTTCGCCCGCGCCAGCGGGATGCTGAGCCCCAAGTACGGCCTGCTGCTGCTGCGCTACGCCGCCCGCCGGCTGCTCACCGTCGCCGGCCGCCGCTGGCGGAGCGACGGGATGCTCTTCCTCGGCCCCCGGCTGCAGATCCAGATCGGCCGCGGCGGCGCCGTCCGCTTCGGCCGCTTCGTCTGGATCGGGGAGGGCACGAAGATCCGCTGCCACGAGGGCGAGGTCGAGATCGGGCCCAAGACCGTGCTCGGCCAGGAGTGCACGATCACCGCCTACCAGCGCGTGCGGATCGGCGCCGAGTGCGTGATCGCCGACCGCGCGATGCTGATCGACTTCGACCACAACGTCGCCGACCACGAGCAGCCGATCCGCGCCCAGGGGATCTACAAGCGCGACGTCGTCGTCGGCTCGAACGTGTGGATCGGCTACGGGGCCCAGATCCTGCGCGGGGTCAGCGTCGGCGACAACGCGATCATCGGCGCCGGGGCGGTGGTCACCCGCGACATCCCGGCGAACGCGGTCGCCGCGGGGGTCCCCGCGCGGGTGATCCGGATGCGCCCCGCCCCCGAGCGCCTGCGCTGGCGCGACCCGGTCGAGCCCGACGGCTACGGCCCCGCGGGCCCCCGCTGACACGCCCGGTTCCCGACGAACCCGACCTTTTCGCTCCCCAGTACCGAAAAGGTCGGGTTCGTGCGCGCGGTCCGGTGCGGGGGGACGCGGCGGGTCGGTGCGCAGGTTCGGCGCTGCGGAGCGCGGGTTCGGTGCGGGGGGCGCGCGGGTTGGGGCGCGCGGGTTCGTGCGCTGGGGTCCGTGTGCGTGGGCGAGCGCGGGTGGCTCGCGGCGGGCTACGCCTCGGCGGGCTCGGGCGCGGGGACGAGCTCCCCGTAGACGGCCGCGGTGCGGGCGGCGACGTCGTTCCAGTCGAAGCGCCGCACGTGCTCGGCGGCCTCGGCGACCAGGCGCCCCCGCAGCTCGGGGTCGCTGAGCAGGCGCGCGACGCTCGCGCCCAGCGCTTCGGGGTCGCGGGCGGGGAAGCGCAGGCCGGCCTCCTCGTGGGGCACGACCTCGCGCAGGCCGCCGGTGTCGGCGGCGATGCAGGGGCAGCCGGACGCCATCGCCTCGAGCGCGACGAGGCCGAACGGCTCGTAGATCGAGGGCACCACGCAGACGTCGGCGATCCGGTACAGCAGGCGCAGCACGTCGTCGCCGATCCAGCCCAGGAAGGTCCCGTGCTCGTTCAGCCCCAGCTCGGTCGCCTGCCGCTTCAGCTCGCCCTCATGGGTGCCGGAGCCGGCGACGAGAAACCGCGTTCCCGGGACGCGCTCGATCAGCTCGGGCATCGCCTCCAGCGCCACCTGGAAGCCCTTCTCGTAGACGAGCCGGCCGATCAGCAGGACGAGGCGCTCGTCCGGCGCCGCGAACCCGGCCCGCAGGCGCTCCAGCTCGGCCTCGTCGCCGGGCGGCAGCTCGTCGGGGTCGATGCCGTTCGGGATCACCGCGATGCGCGGGTCGGGGACGCCGAAGATGTCGGAGATCTGCTCGTGCATGTAGGCCGAGCAGGCGATCACGCGGTCGGAGCGGTTGGTGATCCAGCGCTCGACCCCGTGGATGTAGGACTGCGGGTGCTTGTCGACCCAGCCCTGGTGGCGGCCGTGCTCGGTGGCGTGGATGGTGGTCACCAGCGGCGCCCCGAAGCGGCGCGCGAGGTGGTCGCAGGC
>CAZARJ010000359.1:0-2282 GCA_964487515.1 uncultured Conexibacteraceae bacterium
CCTGGAGTTCAAGCTCGACCCCGAGAACGACTGGACGCCGGAGCTGATCGAGCAGCTACGCGGCCTGGCGCCGGTCCGCGTCCTCGACCTCAAGGGCCACTACAAGAACACCCCCGTCGACGTCGAGACCGATCCCGAGCTCTACCGGGCGGTCGCCGAGGCCTTCCCGGAGGCCTACCTGGAGGACCCCGACGTCAACGCGGAGACCCGGCCCCTGCTCGAGCCGATGCGCGAGCGGGTCACCTGGGACGCCCCGCTGCATTCGCTCGCCGACATCACCGGCCTGGAGTGGAAGCCGCGGGCGATCAACTCCAAGCCCTCCCGCTTCGGCTCGCTGCCCGAGCTGCTCTCCGTCTACGCCCACTGCGCGCGCGAGGGGATCGCCATCTACGGCGGCGGGCAGGGCGAGGTCGAGGTCGGCCGCGGCCAGCTCCAGTACCTGGCCTCGCTCTTCCACCCGGACACCCCGAACGACATCGCGCCCTCCGGCTACAACGACCCGGCCGTCCCCTCCGGGCTGCCGACCGCGCCGCTGGAGCCGGCGCCCGCGGCCCGCGGCTTCCGCTGGGGCTGAGCGCCCCTCCGCCGGCCCTCGCTCGGGTTAGGTCCGCCGAACGCCCACTTCGGCCGACCGAACTCGCGATTTCGTCTACGGTCGTCCCGCCGCCCGACACCGATACCCGACGGAGGTACAGAGAGATGGCCCAGGGCAACTTCACGACCGCGCTGAAGGAGCAGGTGGCGAACGAGTTCGCCGCCCACCAGCAGTACGTGGCGATCGCCGTTCACTACGACGCCGAGACCCTGCCCCGGCTGGCCTCGTTCTTCTATCGCCAGGCGCTCGAGGAGCGCAACCACGCGATGATGATCGTCCAGTACCTGCTCGACGCCGAGATCGACGTCGAGATCCCCGGCGTCGGCGAGCCGCGCGCCTCCTTCAACGACATCGTCGCCCCGGTCGAGCTCGCGCTCGCACAGGAGAAGGAGGTCACCGAGCAGATCAGCGCCCTCGCCGCGGCCGCGCGCGAGGAGGGCGACTACCAGGGCGAGCAGTTCATGCAGTGGTTCATCAAGGAGCAGGTCGAGGAGGTCGCGACGATGTCCGACCTGCTGCGCGTCGTCGAGCGCTCCAAGGACGACCCCCTGCGCGCCGAGGAGTACCTGGCCCGCGAGTCGCTGGGCGAGGAGGAGAGCGACCCGACCGCCCCGGCCGCCGCCGGCGGCAGCGTCTGACCGCGCGCCCGCGGCCGGCGGGGGCGGCGTCCCCGCCGGCGGTCCCGGCGCCGCGCGCACTCGATTCGGGCGACGCGTGTCTCGATGTCGAGAAGCTTCGCCCGCAGCGGTGTTTCTCAACATCGAGCCCGCGGTGACTACAACGATGCTAAAATGACCACATGCGGGAGATCGGGATCCGAGAGTTGAAGGCCGGTCTGAGCGGGGTGCTTAGACGCGTCAGCGATGGGGAGCAGATCCGTGTGACGAAGCGGGGACGCCCGATTGCCGAGATCGTCCCGGCCGGTTCCCGGAGCGGCGACGCACGCATGAGGGAACTGGTGGCGGACGGCAGGGTTTCGCCGGCCACGCGCTCGCGCCCGAGTCGTGCCCACCCACCACTGAAGAGCGGCCGCTCCGCATCGGCGGTCATCTTGGCCGAGCGCGAAGAAGATCGTTGATCCTCTATCTCGACGCGAGCGCTCTGGTCAAGCGCTACGTCGAAGAGGACGGCAGCGGGCTGGTGATCTCCGCGATGCGCGACGCCGGTGCCTGGCTGGCCTGTCGGATCGCCTATGTCGAGACCGTCCGCGCGGTCACTCTGGCGGGCGGGCGAAAAGCCGCCCGGCGGGTCGCGTCCGATTGGCAGTCCTTCGACGTAGTGGAGGTCGACGACAAGCTCGCCGAGCATGCTGCTGAGCTGACCGTCTCCAGCGAGCTCCGGACCCTCGATGCGCTGCATCTGGCCGCCGCACTCGTCCTGCCGCCGGAACGGATCACATTCGCCACCTGGGATGCGCGCCTGCATCGGGCGGCCCGTGGGCAGGGCCTGCGCGTCCTGCCCGATCCACTGACCTAGCCGCCCGCAAGCTCTGCGCGCGCAGGTCCGTGCGCGATCTCACACTTGGTGGTGCGTTTCCGCACGAAATCGGGTACGGTCTTTCTCCCGCGGCGAGACCACGCTCACCGTTCAAGCCCAGCGGCACGAGCTTCGAGCGTGGCCTCCGCTCTCGGGGAGGAGGAGGAGAAGGATCGAAGCGGCGCCCCCGGGCGCCGCTTCCTTGCGCGGG
>CAZARJ010000360.1:0-2281 GCA_964487515.1 uncultured Conexibacteraceae bacterium
GAGTTGAAGCAATCGAGTCCCACGCGTCGAGTCGCTGTCGTAGCCGTGCTCGCAGTGGTCTGCGTGGCGGTGGTCCTGCTCCTGGCGAGCGGGGACGACGAGGCCGGCTCCTACGAGGTCACGGCGGAGTTCACCAACGCATCCCAGCTCGTCGGCGGCGAGCAGGTGACGATCGGCGGCACGGCGGTCGGTAAGGTCGACGAGATCGAGCTCAGCCGGCGCGGGACGGCGCTGGTCCGCTTCTCGGTCGACCCCGAGTACGCGCCGCTGAGTCGCGGGACCAAGGCGCAGGTCCGCTCGTTCTCGCTCTCGGGGGTCGCCAACCGCTTCGTGCAGCTCACCCTTCCGGCGCGCGGGCGGGCCGGGGAGCCGATTCCGGACGGGGGCGAGATGGGCCGGTCGGAGACGATCTCCGAGGTCGACATCGACCAGATCTTCGACATGCTCAACCCGCGCACCGCGGCAGATTTCAAGCGGGTCGTGAAGGGGTTCGCGCGCTCCTACGAGGGCGTCGGCAGGCGCGCGAACCGGGGCTTCAAGTATCTGAATCCCTTCCTCTCCACGGCGCGGCGCACGTTCGGCGAGCTGACCCGCGACACGCCCGCCCTCGAGCAGCTGATCGTCAACGGCGCCAGCCTCGCCGGGACCGTCGCCTCGCGCGAGGACGAGCTGAGCGCGCTGGTCGGCAACCTCGACCGGATGATGGGCGCCCTCGCGCGCCGCTCCGACGCCCTCGCCACGAGCGTCCGCGAGCTGCCGGACTTCATGCGCAACTTCAACACGACCGCGGTGAACCTGCGCGCCACGCTCGACGACCTCGACCCGCTGATCGCGGCCTCCAAGCCGGTCGCGACCCGGCTCGGGCCCTTCTTCCGCGAGCTCCGCGGCGCCTCCGCGAACCTGGTCCCCACCGTTCGTGACCTGGACGCGACGATCCGCCGCCGCGGCCGCGACAACGACCTCGTCGAGCTGACGCGCCTGCAGCCGCGGCTGCGCCGGATCGCGGCCGGCCCGCTGCGCGCCAACGGGGCCCGCCGCCGGGGCGCGCTGCCGGAGGCGACCACCGCGCTGCGCGACTCCCTCGACGAGCTCGCCTTCTTCCGCGCCTACAGCCCCGAGCTGACCGGCTGGTTCGACGACTTCGGCCACTCCGGCGTGACCGATGCCAACGGCGGTCTGGGACGCATCGGCACCACCTTCAACACCTTCTCGCTGGGCGCCAACGACCTGCCGATCATCGACCTCGGCGGCCTGCTGGCGACGACGGGAAGCGACCTCTTCGACGTCGGCAACTACCGGCGCTGCCCGGGCTCCAACGAGCGGCCCGCCCCCGACGGCTCGAACCCGTGGACGGCGGGCGGCGCCGTCGACTGCGACACCTCGATCGTGCCGCCGGGACCATGAGGCGATTGGTGCTGATCGCGCTCGCGGTGGCGGGCCTCGCCGGCGCCCTGGCGGCGAGCGCCGGCGGCGACGACAAGCACGTCTACTTCCTCGAGCTCGACAACGCCTTCGGGCTCGCCGAAGGCTCCCAGGTCAAGGTCGCCGGGGTCCCCGCCGGCACGGTGAGCGAGCTGCTCGTCAACTCGCGCAAGCGCGCGGTCGCCAAGCTCGAGCTCTCCGGGCCCGTGTCGGTGCTCGGCGAGCGCACGATCTGCAGCTCCGAGCCACAGTCGCTGATCGCCGAGTACTTCATCGACTGCACTCCCAAGGGGCCGCCGATCGACCCCGGCGAGGGGACCGACGCCGCGCGCGCCGAGGCGCCTGACATCCCGGTCTCGCAGACCAGGCAGACGGTCCAGAACGACCTCGTGCTGAGCACCGTGCGGCTCCCCTTCCGCGAGCGCCTGCGGCTGCTGATCAACGAGTTCGGGACCGCCCTGGCGGCGAACGGCGAGAACCTCAACGCGGCGATCCGCCGCGGGGCCCCGGCGCTGCTGCAGACGCGCGCGGTGACGCGGCTGCTGGCCGGGCAGAGCCGGACGATCAGGGACCTGAACGCGAACGCGGACCGGATCATCGGCAGGCTGGCCGAGCGGCGCCGCGACGTCGTCTCCTTCATCGAGGAGGCGCGCGACACCTCGCGGACGGCGAACACCCGCCGCGAGGACCTCTCGCAGAGCTTCGCCCTGCTCGACGACTTCCTCGCCGAGCTGCGGCCGGCGATGGCGCAGCTCGGCGCGCTCGCCGGGCAGGGGACGCCGCTGGCGAGCGGTCTGCGCGGGGCGGCGCCGGGTCTGGCGACCCTCTCCCGGCGCCTGCCCGGCTTCGGCGCCTCGGC
>CAZARJ010000361.1:0-2278 GCA_964487515.1 uncultured Conexibacteraceae bacterium
TTCGACGCCGAGCGGCGCTTCATGGGCGGCTACGGGATCGTCGGCGGCAACCTGCCGCTCGCGGCCGGCCTCGGGCTGGCCTCCGACTACAAGGGGACCGACGAGGTGACCGTCTGCATGTTCGGCGACGGGGCCACCAACACCGGCAACTTCGGCGAGACGATGAACCTCGCGGCCCTCTGGCGCCTGCCGGTCGTCTTCCTGGTCGAGAACAACCTCTACGGGATGGGGACCTCGATCGAGCGGCACTCCGCGGTGACCGACCTGAGCCACACCGCCGAGGGCCTGGGGGTTCCCGGCGAGCGGGTCGACGGCATGGACGTGATCGCGATGCGCGAGTGCGTGGCCGAGCATCTGCGGATCGCCCGCGAGGACCGCCGGCCGACCCTGGTCGAGGCCTTCACCTACCGCTACCGCGGCCACTCCGCCGCCGACCCGGAGGTCTACCGGGAGAAGGAGGAGGTCGAGGAGTGGCGCGAGAAGGATCCGATCGAGACCTTCGCCGCGCGGCTCGTCGAGGCGGGCGTGATCGAGGACGGGTTTTTGGAGGAGATCGACGAGCGCGTCGGCGCGCAGGTCAAGGAGTCGGTGGCGTTCGCCGACGCCTCCCCGGAGCCGGCGCTCGACACCCTCTACGACAACCTCTACGTGGTCCCCGACAACCCCGACGGCTGGTACGCGGTCGACGAGCGCACGCCCGACCCGTTCCCGGGCGAGCAGGAGCGCGAGGCCGCGAAGGAGGAGGGCGTGCTCGAGCTGCACGAGGCGGGCGCCGCCTACGGCGGGCAGTCCCCGCGCAGCCAGGGCGGGCAGGGCGAGGGGCCGGCTGAGGACGACGACTACGACGAGGGGCGTCCCGCCGACCGCGCCCAGGAGCAGGCCGAGGGCTCGATCGACGCGGAGCGCGACGGCGCCGGCCCGGGGGGCTCCTGATGGCGGTGATGCGCATGCGCGAGGCGCTGAACGCGGCCCTCCGCGAGGAGCTGGAGCGCGACGAGTCGGTCTTCATGCTCGGCGAGGACATCGGCGTCTTCGGGGGCTCCTTCAAGGTCACCGAAGGGCTGCTCGAGCAGTTCGGCGAGCGCCGCATCCGCGACACCCCGATCTCCGAGAACACGATCGTGGGCACGGGCGTCGGCGCCGCGATGGCGGGGCTGCGCCCGATCGTCGAGCTGATGACGGTCAACTTCTCGCTGCTCGCGTTCGACCAGATCATCAACCACGCCGCCGCGATCCCCTACATGTTCAACGGCCAGGTCCGGGTGCCGATGGTGATCCGGATGCCGGGCGGCGGCGGCCACCAGCTCGGTCCTACCCACTCGCACAGCTTCGAGGCGATGTTCCTGCAGGTCCCCGGCCTGCTCGTCGCCTGTCCCTCGACCGGCGCCGACGGCAAGGGGCTGCTGAAGAACGCGATTCGCGACGACAACCCCGTGATCTTCATCGAGCACGAGACCCTCTACGGGATGCGCGGCGAGGTGCCGGATGACCCCAACCACGTGCTGCCCTTCGGCCAGGCGGCGATCCGCCGCGAGGGCGGCGACGTGACCCTGGTCGGGATCCTGAAGATGGCCCACGAGGCGCAGCGCGCGGCGGAGATCCTCAGCGAGGAGCACGGGGTCGAGGCCGAGGTGATCGACCCGCGCACCCTCCGCCCGCTCGACCTGGAGACGATCCTCGCGTCGGTGCGGAAGACGAACCGGGTCGTGGTCGTCGAGGAGGGATGGCCCCACGGCGGCGTCGGCGCGAACCTTGCGGCGCTGATCGGCGAGCAGGCGTTCGACTCCCTCGATGCGCCGATCCAGCGCATCACCGGCGCGGACGTGCCGATGCCCTACGCGAAGCGGCTCGAGCAGAGCGCGATCCCCCATCCCGAGCACATCGTGAGCGCCGCGCTGCGCACGCTCGAGGGAACGGCCGCCCATGCCTGACGACATCGTCATGCCCCGCCTCTCCGACTCGATGGAGGAGGGCACCGTGCTGAGCTGGCTGAAGTCGGTCGGCGACGAGGTCGCCATCGGCGAGGAGCTGGTCGAGATCGAGACCGACAAGGCGAACATGGTCTACGAGTCCGACCTCGCCGGCACCCTGCTGGAGATCCTCGCCCCCGAGGGCGCGACGCGCCCGATCGGCGAGCCCATCGCCCGCATCGGCGAGCCCGGCGAGGCGCCCGCGGGAGGCGGCGAGGCGGCTTCCGACGGCGACTCGAAGCCGGCCGAGACCGCCGCCGCCCAGGACACCGCGGGCCAGACGCCGTCCAGCGGCCCCGCCGCCCAGG
>CAZARJ010000362.1:0-2273 GCA_964487515.1 uncultured Conexibacteraceae bacterium
TCTCCGCGTTCACCTCGAGGATCCGGTCCGGGTTGTTCTTGACCGTCTTGATCCCTTCGCTTGTGAGCTTGGTCAGCAGGATGAACTGGGGCATGGCGCTCCTCCTCGCGTTGGTTGCGAGCCCCATTTCTCTCACGTCGGCGCGTGCCGTGCAAGCTCGCCCGCGGTCCCGCCGCGGCGGGACGCCCGGGGCGCGCCCGCTCAGCCCGGCCGGACCGCGCTTCCGACCGCCAGGGGCCGCACGATCGGCGGCGCCTTCGGGACCGTTCCGTGCTCCACCGGTCCGAGCTCCAGCGGCGAGGCGGCGATCGCGGCGACCGTGTCCCGGTTCGGGTGGCAGCCGTGGCCGACGAAGGCCCACGGGCGCTCGAACCGGTCCTGGCTGCGGGCGAGCCTGGGATCGCCGGAGCGCACGTGCTCGAGGAACAGCAGCCGCCCGCCGGGGCGGAGGACCCGGGTCGCCTCTGCCAGCGTCGCGCCGGGGTCGGGGACCGTGCAGAGGACGAGCGTGGCGACGACGGTGTCGAAGTGGGCGTCGGGGAAGGGGAGCCGCTCCGCCGGCGCCTCGACCACCTCGGTCGGAGCGGCCGGGCGCTCGGGGCCGGAGAGGCGCTCCCGCAGCCGCCGCGCCATCGGCCCGAACGGCTCGCTGAGCACGAGCTCGGTGACCGCGGCCGGATAGTGCTCGACGTTCAGCCCGGTTCCGGCGCCGATCTCCAGCGTCCTGCCGGTGGCGCCGCTGAGCAGATCCCGGCGCCGCGCGCGCAGACCGGCCTCCTCGGTCGCTGCCAGCGAGCGGTTGTAGATCGCGGCAAAGAGACGGCCCCACGTGGCGTTGTAGGCGCGCGTGAGAAGCGACGTTCGTTCAGCCATGGTCGGCCCCCGGTTCGCGGTAGTTGGGCTGGAGAACGATGCCCATTTCAGCACAGATCACCGCAGTTGCCAAATCCCGGCTGACCGCGCCCCCATGCGACCGTCGCTCCCGGGTCGCGGTCCGTGAGGTGGCAGCAATAGTGGCCCCATGCGGTCACATATCGCTGGCACCTCGGCCCCGAGGCTGACATCTCCACCCCGGCGGCCGGAGGTGGGCGACAGAATCGCCCGTCGCCGGGGAAGGTGTCGCCCACCTCCGCCGGCTATGGATTGATCAGCCGCTCCAAGTCCGCGCGGGTGTGCTCCCAGCTCAGCTCCTCGCGCCGCCGCCGCGCTCCGGCCGCCAGCGTCGCCCGCAGGTGTGGATCGGTCAGCCGCTCGATCGCGTCCCGCAATGCGTCGACGTCGGGCCGGTAGGCGGGGATCCCCGAGCGCGCGGCGCCGTCGGGGATGCCGGGCACGAGCAGCCCGTTCTCGCCGTCGCGGACGATCTCGTTCATCGGCGGGTTGTCGTTGGTCACGATCGGCACCCCGAGCGCCGTCGCCTCGAACAGATGCAGGCCGAGTCCCTCCCAGCGGCTCGGCGCCAGGCAGGCGTCGGCGGAGCCGAGCATGCGCACGTACTCGTCGTGGGGAAGGTCGGCGGTGATCAGCTCGATCCGCCGGTCGCGGCGCCCGATCCGGCCCCCACGGGCGAGCCGCTGGACGCGCTTGCGCTGCCGCTCGACCTGCGCCTTGAGCACCAGCCGCAGCCGCGGGTCCGAGGTCCCCCGGAAGGCCGCGATCGTCTCCGCCAGCGGCTTCCTCTTGCTCATGAAGCCACCCGGAAAGAGCAGCACGACCTCCCCCTCGCGCCCGGGATCGGCGCCACCCCCGGAGCCCATCTCCTCCCCCAGCGCCACCAGCTCGGGAGCGCACCCCCAGCGAACCCGGGGGGTCTCGATTCCCAGCTCCGCGTAGCGCTCGCGCTCGCACGCGGTCAGCGAGTAGACGGTGTCGAAGGCGCGCTTCGCGGGCTCGACGTGCTCGGCGGCGAAGTGCTCCCAGACGAACCGGCCCACGGTCCGCACGCCCAGCTCCCGCAGCCGCGCGATCTCCCCGAACTGGTAGTTCTGGTCGAACAGCACCAGCTCCAGCTCGTTCTCCCCCGCCCAGGCCTCGTACTCGGGCCAGGGGATCAGGTAGTCGCTGGCCGCGGTCACCCCCTCCTGGTCCCAGACCCCCTCGGTGTCGATCCACCCCGGCCTGATGTTGGTCTTGCGGGTCGGCCGGGCGAGGACGAAGGTCTCGTGCCCCAGCTCATCCAGCGTGGCGCGGATCTGGCGCGCGACCACGGCCTGCCCGCGGTTGAACCAGTAGGCGACGATCCCGATCCGCATGGCCGGAACCCTTGCACGCCC
>CAZARJ010000363.1:0-2264 GCA_964487515.1 uncultured Conexibacteraceae bacterium
GAGACCCGGTTCATCTTCGTAACCGGCGGCGTCGTCTCCGCGCTCGGCAAGGGGATCGCCTCGGCCTCGATCGGCCGCCTGCTGGTCGCCCGCGGCTTCCGGGTCCAGCTGCAGAAGTTCGACCCCTACATCAACGTCGACCCGGGGACGATGAGCCCGTTCCAGCACGGCGAGGTGTTCGTCACCGAGGACGGCGCGGAGACGGATCTCGACCTGGGCCACTACGAGCGCTTCACCGACCGCAACACCTCGCGCGCCTCGAGCGTCTCGGCCGGGGCGATCTACAACTCGGTGATCGCCCGCGAGCGCCGCGGCGACTACCTCGGGGGGACGGTCCAGGTCATCCCCCACATCACCGACGAGATCAAGCAGCGGATCCTGATCGTCGCCGAGGCCCAGTCGGTCGACTTCGTGATCACCGAGATCGGCGGCACCGTGGGCGACATCGAGTCGCTGCCCTTCCTGGAGGCGATCCGCCAGCTCCGCACCGACCTCGGGCCGCGGCGGACGATGTTCCTGCACCTGACGCTCGTCCCCTACGTCGGCCACGCCGGGGAGCTGAAGACGAAGCCGACCCAGCACTCGATCAACGAGCTGCGCCGGATCGGCATCCAGCCGGATGCCGTCATGTGCCGCTCGGAGTCGGTGCTCGACCGCGACATCCGGCGCAAGATCGCGCTCTTCGGATCGCTGCCGGAGGAGGCGGTGATCTCCGCCCGCGATGTCGACAACACCTACAAGGTGCCGCTCGCCTTCCGCGCCGAGGGCCTCGACGATCAGATCCTGGAGCACTTCGCGATCGACGCCCCGGCCCCCGACCTCGCCGACTGGGAGGCCTTCTGCCGCCGCGCCGACGCCGCCGAGGGCACGGTGCGGATCGCGCTGGTCGGCAAGTACGTGCAGCTCGAGGACGCCTACAAGTCGGTGATCGAGTCGCTCAAGCACGGTGGCTGGCACCACGGGGTGAACGTCGAGATCGACCTGGTCAGCTCGGAGGAGCTCGACACCGGGGCGCTCGAGGGGGCGGACGGGATCCTGATCCCCGGCGGCTTCGGCGAGCGCGGGATCGAGGGCAAGGTGGCCGCCGCCCGCTACGCGCGGGAGAACGAGATCCCGTTCCTGGGCATCTGCCTGGGGATGCAGATGGCGGTGGTCGAGTTCGCGCGCCACGTCGCCGGCATGGACGGCGCCAACTCGGCCGAGTTCGATCCCGAGACGCCGTACCCGGTGGTCGACCTGCTGCCGGAGCAGAAGGAGGTCACCGACCTGGGCGGCACGATGCGGCTGGGCGCCGACCCGGTGAAGCTGCACGAGGGCACGCGGGCGCGCGAGATCTTCGGCGAGGCGGTGATCTACAAGCGCCACCGGCACCGCTTCGAGGTCAACAACCTGCTCCGCCGCCGGCTCGAGGACGAGGGCCTGGTGATGAGCGGCACCTCCCCCGACGAGCGCCTGGTCGAGATCGTCGAGCTGCCCGACCATCCCTTCTACGTCGCCTCCCAGTTCCACCCCGAGCTCAACTCGCGCCCGACCAGGCCGGAGCCGCTGTTCCGGGAGCTGATCGGAGCGGCGAGCCGGCGCGCCGGCCTCGCGGGCGCCTCCGGGGCGGCGGCCGGGGATGCCGGCGCCGAGGCGGCGGCCAACGGGAGCGCGGGCGCCGGGGAGGAGCCCGGCCTGACCGTGGACGAGCCGCACGGCGACGTCGCCGTGCGGCGCACGAGCTGACCGGCCGGGTGTCGCGCGGGGGCGGCACCTCGTAGCCTGCTCCGGGATGAGCGAGAGCAGGCTGATCGAGCGGTTCGTCCGCCACTGCGAGACGCCGAGCGTCACCGGCGACGAGGCGGCGCTGGCGGCCGACGTCGCCGGGGAGCTGCGCGGGCTCGGGATCGAGGTCTCCGAGGACGACGCCGCCGGCCCCGCCCGGGCGGGCTCCGGGAACCTGATCGCGAGGATCCCACCGGCCGGGGGCGCGGGCGGTGGGGCCGGCCCGGACGCCGCGGGCGACGCCGAGCGGGCCGGCGCGGCCGGGTGGATCTCCTTCTTCGCCCACCTGGACACGGTCCCCCACGAGGACCCGATCCGGGTGATCGACGACGGGGGGACGTTCCGCAGCGCCGGGGACACGATCCTGGGCGCCGACAACAAGGCCGCGGTGGCGGTGCTGGTCGAGCTCGGGGCGCGCCTGGCCGCCGAGCCGGCGCCGGTCGGGGTGGAGCTCGTCTTCACGGTCGCCGAGGAGCAGGGCCTGCGCGGGGCCACGGCGC
>CAZARJ010000364.1:0-2244 GCA_964487515.1 uncultured Conexibacteraceae bacterium
TCGACGCGGGCGCCCTCCCGCATCTGGCCGGGGCCGCGCTGGCCGGCGGCGGCGCCTACCTGCTCGCCCTGCGGCGCTGGTTCCCCACCTCCGCGCACGACCTGGCGGCGGCCGTGCGCCGCATCCTGCCCGCGCGCGTGCTGAGGCCACGCGCCCGGCGCCCGGGACTGGTCCCCGACGACGCGCTGAGCGGCGCCCCGCGCGGCTGACCCGCCGATCAGACGGCCGCGGGAACCGGCTCCGCGGGGCGGGGGGAGTCGATCAGCTCGCGGTGCCAGAGCTCCAGCATCAGCAGCGCCCAGATCGGCTTTCCCAGGTCGGCGCTCCCGGCCGCGTGGCGGTCGAGCAGCGCCGCGACGGCGCCCTGGTCGAAGTAGCCGCGCGCGGTGGTGCCGGGGTCGAGCAGGATCTCGCGCGACCAGGCGGCGAGGTCGGTGCGCAGCCAGCTCGAGACGGGGACGCTGAAGCCCCGCTTGGGCCGGTCGAGCGTCGCGTCCGGAAGCTGCCCGCGCAGCGCCTCCCGGAGGATCCACTTCTTCGCCGTGCCGCGGACCTTCAGGCCCGCCGGGATCGAGGCGGCGAGCTGCATCAGATCCTGGTCGAGAAACGGCGAACGCGCCTCGAGGCCGTGGGCCATGGTCGCGATGTCGATCTTCGCGATCAGATCGCCGGGGAGGTAGGTCGCGGCGTCGACCTCGAGCATCCGGTCGACGGGCCGCGCTCCCGAGGCCGCCTCCCAGCGGGCGGCGATCGCCCGCTCTGGGACCTGGGCCGTGCGGGCCGCGAAGTCGGGGGCGTAGAGGGCCAGACGGCCGGCCGGATCGAGCCAGGAGACGTAGCGCGCGTAGCGGGCCGCCTCGTCCAGGGCCAGCGTGGCGGTGAGGCGGCGGGCCCGGCTACGGACGCTGGAGATGCCGCCGCCGGCGGGCAGCAGGGAGGCTCCCCGGGCGGCGGCGCGCCGCAGTGGGGCGGGGATGCGCCGCAGGCGCGCGGCGAGCGCGTTGGCGACATAGCGCGTGTAGCCGCCGAAGCACTCGTCGCCGCCGTCACCGTTCAGGGCCACGGTGACGTGCCGGCGGGTCAGCTCGGCGAGGTGGAAGCTCGGGATCGCCGACGGGTCGGCGAACGGCTCCCCGTAGTGGCGGGCGAGGCGGGGCGCGACCGCGGCCGCATCGGCGCGCACGAGCAGCTCCTCGTGCACGGTCCCGAAGCGGGCGGCGATCTCGCGCGCGTGGGGGAGCTCGTCGAAGTCCTCGTGGTCGAAGCCGATCGAGAAGGTGCGCACCGGCTCGGCGGAGCTCTCCGCCATCGCGGCGACGACGGCCGAGGAGTCGATGCCCCCGGAGAGGAAGGCGCCGAGCGGGACGTCGGCGATCATCCGCCGCCGGGTCGCCTCGCGCAGCCCGCAGCGGACGCGCTCGGCGATCTCCGGGACCGCGACGTCGCCGAGCTTCGTCCCGTAGTCGAGCCGCCAGTACCGGCGCACGTCCACCCGCCCGCCGCGGAGCGTGAGCGTGTGGGCCGGGGGCAGCTTCCGCACCCCGGCGACGGCGCTGAGCGGCGCCGGCACGTAGCCGAGCCCGAGGTAGGCGTCGACGGCGCCGGGGTCGACGCGGCGGGCGATCCCGGGGTCGGCGAGCAGGGCCGCCATCTCGGAGGCGAAGCTCAGGACGCCCTCGCGATGGGCGTAGAGCAGCGGCTTCTTGCCGGCCCGGTCGCGGGCGAGCAGCAGCCGCCGCGCGCGCGAATCCCAGAGCGCGAACGCGAACATCCCGTGTAGCGCCAGCACGCAGTCAGCACCGAGCTCCTCGTACAGGTGGGGGATGACCTCGGTGTCTCCGGCGGTGCGGAAGCGATGGCCGCGGCGTCGCAGCCCCTCGCGCAGCTCGCGGTAGTTGTAGATCTCGCCGTTCAGCACCACCGTCACCGACCCGTCCTCGTTGTGGATCGGCTGATCGCCGGTGCGCAGGTCGATGATCCGCAGGCGCTGGATTCCCAGCGCCACCCCGTCCTCGGCGTGGATGCCGCGGCAGTCGGGACCCCGGTGCTCGAGCGCCGCGCACATCCGCTCCGCGAGCCCGTCCGGGACCGGAGAGGCCGTTCGGACCTGTCCGGCGATCCCGCACATACGCACCTACGAACGCGACCGCGGGGAGGTTTCTCGCATCCGCCCGCGAGCACGGGCGACGGCCGGCGCCTCCGGGCGGGCGCCCGCGGCGCCGGCCGGGTGCGCGCGCCGGCGCG
>CAZARJ010000365.1:0-2230 GCA_964487515.1 uncultured Conexibacteraceae bacterium
CGAGGTCATCGAGATCGCCGAGCCGGAGGAGCCCGCGGCGAGTGCCTAAGTGGGAGCGGACAGAGGACATGCCCGCCGAGCTGCGGGCGAAGCTGGAGAAGGTCCGCAAGTTCAAGGAGGACTCCGACCGCGCGCGCCGGCCCTACCTCGACCGCTGGAATGACTACTACGGCCTCTACCGCAACTACCGGCGCCTGAAGGCCGCCCGGCCGGGGGCCGACGAGCTCGAGGACGCGAAGCGCGAGTGGGGCGCCGAGCTCTTCATCCCCTACACCTTCGCGACGATCGAGACGTTGGTCCCGCGGGTTCTCGACCGGGACCCGCGCATGGTCGTCAAGCCGCTCTCCGAGCAGGCCCGTAACGGCACGCAGCCGATCTCCCGCCTCTTCGAGCAACGGCAGAACGAGATCGACTACGCGCTGAAGCTCCAGCCCGTCGCCCGCCGAGGGCTCAAATACGGCCTTGGGGTCGGCAAGACCCACTGGGAGCGCGACGCGCGGCAAGTGAAGAAGCTCGAGCGACGCATCTACGGCTCCGGTTTCACTGAGCGCGAGCGCGAGGTCGTCCGCTCTGAGGGGCCGCAGTTCGAAGACGTGGACCTCTTCGACTTCTTCTGGGACCCGGCCGCGAAGTCGATCGAGACCTGCGAGGCCGCGATGCACCGCGCCTATCGCTCCCGCGCCTACGTCGCCAAGATGCTCAAGTCGGGCACATGGGACAGGCGGATCGACCCGAAGGTTGTAGAGCAGCTGACCGCGGAGACCAACCCCGGCGAGGCCCACCGCGAGCGGCTGGTGGAGGCGGGCCTGAGCGATCCCGACACCCGGCAGGGCCAGATGCACGAGGTCTGGGAGTACCACGACGGCGAGGAAGTCATCACGGTCCTTGACGGCGCGCTCGTCGTCCTCGCCCGCCCGAGCTTCTTCCACCGCGAGCTTCCCTTCCAGATTTTCCGCCCCACCTTGCAGGAGGGCGAGTTCCCCGGCATCGGCGAGATCGAGCCGATCGCTCACCTTCAGTACGAGTTGAACACCCTGCGCTCGCAGCGCCGCGACAACGCGACGCTCGTACTGCAAAAGGCGTTCCTCTACATGGAGGGGCGCGTAGACCCCGAGGATCTGGTCATCGCGCCGGGGGGCGGCATCGCGGTCCAGGGGATGCCGCGGGACACGATCGTCCCGCTGGAGATCGGCGAGATCCCCGCGTCCGGCTACTCCGAGGAGGAGGCGCTGAAGCGCGACATCGAGCGCACGGTGGGCGTCTCCGACACCGTTGCCGGCGGCGAGTCGGGGGCGGGCGTCAACGAGACCGCGACCGGCGTGCAGCTGATCCAGTCCGCGGCGAACATCCGCATCAAGCAGAAGGTCAAGAACCTCGAGGCGGAGACGATCACCCCGGCTGCTCGGCAGTGGCTCGAGCTGTACCGCCAGTACACGTTCGGCAAGCGGACGGTGCGCATCGAAGATCAGAGCGCGCCCGGCGGCTATGCCTTCCCCACGGTCGGCCCCGAGGAGCTGGCCGCAGACGTGGAGGTTCTGCCGGAGTCGGGCTCGACGGAGCCGGAGAACGAGGCGCAGAAGCGCAACGACGCGATGACGCTCTACAACCAGGCGTCGGGGAACGGGGAGGTCGATCAGCGCAAGCTCGCGGCCTGGCTCTTCGGGCAGTTCGGATGGGCGAACCCCGAGGAGATGCTTGTCCCGCCGCAGCCGAAGATCGATCCGAACGTGATGGGCCAGATCCTCACGGAGCAGGTCGGGATGCCGGAAGAGGCCGCGCTACAGGCGGTGCAGGTCGCGCTCGCGGGCTCCAACGGTGAAGAGCAACCACAAGAGGAGGCGGCATGATCTTCAAGCTCGAGCTTGAGCGGCGCTACCCGGAGGGGACCGAAGTCGGCCTCTACCCGCGGTCCAACTGGGCGCCCGGGCAGCAGACCGAGGGGAGCCCGCGCGGGACCGCGGCCGACACCGCGACCGTCACCGATGGCATCGCCACCTTCGATGTCGAAGTTGGCGAGTACGTCGCCTACGCGAAGGTCGAAGACGAAGATCGCTACACGCTCATCAGCGTCGTCGCGCCTCCGGCCGAGCCGATCAAGACCTCGATCATCGAGGCGAAGGGCGACCTGATCGTCGGCGAGAACGAGGGATCTCCGGCGCGGGTCCCCGTAGGCACGACCAACGGCCACGTCCTGACCGTCGATTCGTCGCAGGACGCGGGTCTGAAGTGG
>CAZARJ010000366.1:0-2226 GCA_964487515.1 uncultured Conexibacteraceae bacterium
AGCCCAGGTTCTTGCGGGCCTTGCGGACCGCGCCGATCGATGCCCGGGCGGCCTTGGCGATCTCTCCCTCGGTGCGGTTGGGATCACGGCGCAGCTCGAAGTCGACGACGGCGGTCGAGCGCAGCTTCGCGCGCTCGGCGGTCGTCACGTCGTCACCGGCGCGCTCGATCGCGTCCTCGATCGCGCGCTCGCGACGGCACACGAGGCAGTAATAGAGCCCGTTCTCGCGCACCCAGTTCGGCGGCGCGGCGCCGTCGAAGCCGTTCGTCCAGCGGCTCGTGACCTCGCAGCGTGCGCAGGTGAACTCGATTGGGCGGGATTCGGTTGCGGTGCTCATGGTGCCTCCATTGTCATTCGCCTACCGCTTCGGCGGTCGGCGGCGCGGCCGTGGCCGCGACTTGTCCTTGCTCACCGCCCGTCGATCACGACGCGGCGCGTCGCATTCCGGGGGGCGGTTCTTTTCAATTCCCGGCCCGGGGGCCGGGGCGCCTTCGGTCAGGCGACTTCGCGGAGCTTCTGCGCCTCGGCGAGGGTCTGCAGCTTCTTCAGCGACTGGTTCTCGATCTGGCGGATGCGCTCCCGGGTGACGTTGAACGTCCGGCCGACCTCGTCGAGGGTGCGCGGGTGCTCGCCACCGAGCCCGTAGCGCAGCTCGAGCACGCGCCGCTCGCGGTAGGAGAGGTTCTCCAGCGCCTCGCGCAGCGCCTCCTTGGTCAGCAGGTCGGCGGCCCGGTCGAAGGGCGACTCGGCCTTCTCGTCGGCGATGAACTGCCCGAACTCGGACTCCTCCTCGTCGCCGACCGGCTTCTCGAGCGAGACCGGCGCCTGTGCCGAGCGCTTGATCGAGTCGACCTCGTCGGGCTCGATGCCCGTCACGTCGGCGATCTCCTCCGGCGTCGGCTCGCGGCCCAGCTCGGTGACCAGCTTGCGCTCCGCGCGGCCGATCTTGTTCAGCTTCTCGACCACGTGGACCGGGATCCGGATCGTGCGGGCCTTGTCGGCCAGCGCCCGGGCGATCGCCTGGCGGATCCACCACGTCGCGTAGGTGGAGAACTTGAAGCCCTTGCGGTAGTCGAACTTCTCCGCCGCGCGCACCAGCCCCAGCGTCCCCTCCTGGATCAGGTCGAGGAACGGGAGCCCCTGGTTGCGGTAGTTCTTGGCGATCGAGACGACGAGCCGCAGGTTCGACTCGACCATCTTCTCCTTCGCGGCCAGATCGCCGCGCTCGATCCGCTGCGCCAGCTCGACCTCCTCGGCCGCGGTCAGCAGCCGCACCTTGCCGATGTCCTTGAGGAACAGCTGCAGGGAGTCGGTCGTCATGTCCGGCTTCAGGTCGATCGTCGCCTTCGCCCGCCGGCGACGCTTGCCGTCGTCGCGCTCGGGCTGCGACGCCTGCGCCGGGTCGACGTCCTCGACCAGCTCGATACCGGAGCGCTCGAGATGTCCGTAGAGCTCCTCGATATCCCCCTCGTCGACGTCGACCTCGGAGACCGCGGTCGCGATCTCGCCAAAGGTCAGCACGCCGACCTGCTGGCCCTTGCTCAGCAGGTTCTTCACCTCTTCAAGCTCTTGAAGCTCAGCTACAAGCATTCCGCGTCCTTCTGGTCCGTTCCTGGTGGTCTTTGTCTCTCGGCGCCCGTCTTGCCGCGCGGCCCGCTAGATCGAATCGGACGGCGGCCTGTCGAGCATGAGTTGTCGGGCTTGAGGGCCGGATTTCCGTCGATTGGCACCCGGTGATCGGCTGGCTCGCCCGCCCGAGGCGATACCCCACACGGGGGATTGTACGCGCTTCACTTTTTGAAGTCAAGGCACGTTCAAGTCCCGCCCCGCGGCCACGTCATCTTGTTACACCACGGCCGTTACCCGGTTACGGCCCTCCTTACGCATCGCGCTCCGCGGCCATCGCGCTTTCAAGCATCCAGCCCCGCACGTGGGCGCGTAGTGCCTCCGCGGGCGGCCTCTCAGTCGAAATTGAGGTTGTCGTAATAAAGCGCCGCGCGAGACGGGATCACGAACTGACCGTGCCGATGGACGAGCCCAACGGCGACGAGGCGCGCGACTGCATCCTCAATCTCCACCTCATGCTCGCCCTCGCTCTGAAAGAGCTCACGCTCGAGCTCGGCGACCGTCATCTGCGTCGGGTGCTCGATCAGAAGGACGCGCATCAGCGCCCCCTGCGTCTCCAGATCCTCGTCAATCAGCTCCACGGCGCTCTCGTCGTGCGAG
>CAZARJ010000367.1:0-2220 GCA_964487515.1 uncultured Conexibacteraceae bacterium
GGCACGACCCAGAACGACATCATCAAGGAGTACCTCTCGCGCGGCACCTACGCCTTCCCGCCCGAGCCCTCGATGCGGCTGATCGCGGACATGATCGCCTTCACGGTCAACGAGATCCCGCGCTGGAACCCGATCAACATCTGCTCCTACCACCTGCAGGAGGCGGGCGCGACGCCGGTGCAGGAGATCGCCTACTCGCTCAGCAACGCGATCGCGGTCCTCGACGCGGTGCGCGAGCGCGGTCAGGTCTCGGCGGGGGACTTCCCCCGCGTCTTCGGCCGGATCAGCTTCTTCGTCAACGCCGGCGTGCGCTTCATCGAGGAGCACGCGAAGCTGCGCGCGATGGGGGCGCTCTGGGAGCAGCTCGGGCGCGAGCGCTACGGGGTTGAGGACCCCAAGTACCTGCGCCTGCGCTACGGCGTGCAGGTCAACTCGCTCGGCCTCACCGAGGCGCAGCCGGAGAACAACGTGCCGCGCATCGTGCTCGAGGCGCTCGCCGTCACCCTGGGGCGCGACGCCCGCGCGCGGGCGATCCAGCTGCCGGCCTGGAACGAGGCCCTGGGCCTGCCCCGGCCCTGGGATCAGCAGTGGAGCCTGCGCATCCAGCAGATCCTGGCCGACGAGACCGACCTGCTCGAGTATCCCGACATCTTCGAGGGCTCGAAGGTCATGGACGGGCTCGTCGCCGAGCTCGTCGCGGGCGCCGAGAAGGAGATCGGGATCGTCGCCGAGCACGGAGGCGCGATCAGCGGCGAAGGCGTCGCCTACATGAAGGCCCGCCTGGTCGAGTCGCACCGCGACCGCCTGGCCCGGATCGAGTCCGGCGAGCTGAAGGTCGTCGGGCAGAACTCCTACACCGAGACCGAGGACTCGCCGCTGACCGTGGGCGAAGACGGCGGCATCCTGACCCCGGACCCCGCGGTGGAGCGGGAGCGGATCGAGGCGCTCGAGCGCTGGCGCGAGACCCGCGACGAGCGCGCGGTGGAGCGCGCCCTCGCCGAGCTCAGCGCTGCGGCCGCGGATGACTCGGTCAACCTGATGCCGGCGACGATCGCCGCCGCGAAGGCGGGCGCCACGACCGGCGAGTGGGCGGGGGCGCTGCGCGAGGTCTTCGGCGCCTACCGGGGCCCGACCGGGCTCGACGGCTCGGCCGCCGGCGGCGACGCCGCCCTGCTGGCCGAGATCCGCGCCCGCGTCGCCGAGGTCAGCGAAAGGATCGGGCACGCGATCCGGATCCTGGTCGCCAAGCCGGGCCTCGACGGGCACTCCAACGGGGCCGAGCAGATCGCGGTCCGCGCCCGCGACGCCGGCATGGAGGTGATCTATCAGGGGATCAGGCTGACCCCGGAGGAGATCGTCGCCTCCGCGGTCCAGGAGGACGTGGACGTGATCGGGCTCTCGATCCTCTCCGGCTCCCACCTGGAGCTCGTTCCGCGCGTCGCCGAGCTGCTCTCCGAAGCGGGCGTGGACGCCCCGCTCGTGGTCGGCGGGATCATCCCCCGCGCCGACGCCGCGAAGCTCACCGGGGCGGGGATCGCCCGCGTCTACACGCCGAAGGACTTCGACCTGAACCGGATCATGTCCGACATCGCCGCGCTCGTCGAGGCGCGGGCCGGCGAGCGCCAGCCCGCCTGAGCGATATCGCGGGCCGGCCGCCACCGCTCGCGAAGGGCCGGGCGCAACCGGCCGCACAGGCTCCGGCCTCTTGGGACGCCGAGAGCCCGGAAGCGCCACAATCAGGAGGGAGGCAATGAACGACGAGATGAACGCAGACCGGAGCGCCTGGCTGCGCTGCTACCGGTGTTGGTCGCAGCGACTCGAGGCCCAGGTCCACTACGACGCGATCCTCCGCATCGACCCCGATTCCGGCGAGCCCGCCGAGCGCATCGACGAGGTGCAGGAGTCGGTGGTGCAGTGCCTGGACTGCATGCACGATCAGCCGCACCTTGCCGTCGACGACGGCCGCGTGGTCCCGGTCGAGGACCGCTGGGAGCGGCTCGTCGCCGGGACGCCCTGGGTCGCCTCCTGCACGGTCACCGTCGATCAGGACCTGGTCGAGGTCTGCTCCGGCCCCGATGCCGCCGACAGCCTCACCTACGGCGCCTTCGGCGACGCCGGCACGCGCGAGTTCTTCACCCACGTCCGCTTCCACAAGCACGACGAGGAGCTGATCGTGGTCCACCTGCTGGTCGAGCTCTACGCGCGCTCGGCGCAGGAGGC
>CAZARJ010000368.1:0-2219 GCA_964487515.1 uncultured Conexibacteraceae bacterium
CCACCGAGCTCGGGACGCTGGCGGCGGTCGGGCGGCCGGAGGCGGCGTGCGCGCGGCAGCCGCGGGTCAAGGTGCTGCTCACCGGCGACGAGCTGGTCGAGCCCGGCGAGCCGCTCGGGCCGGGGCAGATCCGCGACTCGAACGCCTACGCGGTCCCCCCGCTCGCCGTGCGCGCGGGAGCGGCCGTCGGTGCCACCGAGCTGGTCGGCGACGACCGCGAGCTGACCCGGGAGGCGCTCGAGCGGGCGCTCGGCGCGGACGTCGCGGTCGTCTGCGGCGGCGTCTCGGTCGGGCCCCACGACCACGTCCGCCCGGCGCTGGCCGAGCTCGGCGTCGAGCAGGTCTTCTGGCGCGTCGCGCTGCGGCCCGGCAAGCCCGCATACTTCGGCATCGCCCCCTCCGGGGCGCTGGTGTTCGGCCTCCCGGGCAACCCCGTCTCGGCGATGGTCACCTTCACCCTGCTCGTCGCCCCGGCCCTGCGCGCCCTGCAGGGAGGAGACCCGGCGGCTCCCCGCATCACCGCCCGCATGGGCGTCGCCTACGAGAAGTCGGCGGGGCGGGCGGAGGCGGTGCGGGTGCGGGTGCAGGCCGGCCCGGACGGCTGGCTGGTGACCCCCACCGGCGCCCAGGGCTCGCACGTGCTGACGTCGATGCTCGACGCCGACGGGCTGGCGCTGCTGCCCGCCGGGGCGGAGCGGGTCGAGGAGGGGGCGGCGGTCGAGGTCGAGCTGCTCCGCTGAACGGAGGCGCCGGCGCTGCGGTCCGCGCCCCGGTCGGTAGCCTCGACGGCGATGGACGTGAGCGTGAAGCTGTTTGCGATCCTCCGCGAGCGGGCGGGGCGCGGCTCGCTGGAGCTCACGCTCGATCCGGGCGCGACGGTGGCCGACGCGCTCGGGGCCCTCGCCTCCGAGCGCGGCCTGGAGGGCGTCGGCGAACGCATCCCGGTGGCGGTGGCCGTGAACCGGGAGTACGCGACGCGATCGACCGAGCTGAGCGCCGGCGACGAGCTGGCGCTGATCCCGCCGGTCAGCGGGGGCGCCGGGCGGCCGGACGTCCACGCCCGGGTGCGCTCCGAGCCGCTCGAGCTCGAGCCCCTGGCCCAGATGGTCGTCCGCGACGGGGCCGGTGCGGTCGTCTGCTTCCAGGGGGTGACCCGGGAGGTCGAGCGGCTCGAGTACGAGGCCTACGCGGAGATGGCGGAGGAGCGGATGGCCGCGATCCTCGCCGAGTGCGTGAGCCGCCACGGGCTCGAGGCGGCCGCCGCCGAGCACCGGACCGGGGCGGTGCCGCTCGGGGAGCCGAGCGTGATCGTCGCCGTGGCCGCCGGACACCGCGAGGAGGCGTTCGCGGGCGCCCGGGAGGCGATCGACCGGATCAAGGCCGAGGCGCCGATCTGGAAGCGCGAGGTCGAGGGGGGTGAGAGCCGATGGGTGGAGGGCACGACTCCGGGCTGACCCACCTCGACTCCGAGGGCTCGGCGCGGATGGTCGACGTCGGCGGCAAGGCGGAGAGCGAGCGGCGCGCGGTCGCCGAGGCCGTGGTGCGGATGGAGCCCGCCACGGCGCGTGCGGTGCAGGCGGGGGACGGGCCCAAGGGGGACGTGCTCGGGGCCGCGCGGATCGCCGGGATCGGGGCCGCCAAGCAGGCCGGCTCGCTGGTTCCGCTGGCCCACCCGCTGCCGCTCAGCTTCGCCGACGTGCGCGGCGCGGTCGACGTGGAGGGGGGCACCGTGACGCTGACCGCCGAGGCCCGCTGCGTGGGCCGCACGGGGGTCGAGATCGAGGCGATGGCAGCCGCCTCGATCGCGGCGCTGACCGTCTACGACATGGTCAAGGCGCTCGAGCGCGGCGTCGAGATCGAGCGCGTCCGCCTGCTGCACAAGAGCGGTGGCAAGAGCGGGACCTGGGAGGCGGACGGGTGAGCGCGCAGGAGCGCGCGCCGCGGGCGGCGGTGCTGACGATCAGCACATCGCGCGCGCGGGCGGGCGGCGGCCCGGACGAGAGCGGCGACGCGCTGGCCGCCTTCGCGGCGGGGGCCGGCGCCGAGGTGATCGCGCGGGAGCTGCTCGCCGACGGGCGCGCGGCGCTCGAGGAGCGACTGCGCGCGCTCTGCGACGGCGAGGGGTGCGATCTGATCCTGACGACCGGGGGCACGGGCCTCGCCGCCGACGATCTCACCCCGGAGGCCACGCTCGCAGTCGCCGAGCGGCAGGTCCCCGG
>CAZARJ010000369.1:0-2215 GCA_964487515.1 uncultured Conexibacteraceae bacterium
CAGCACAACATCGCCCTCTTCGGCGCCGGCAACCTGGGCCACGCGATCGCCTCCTCCGACATCTTCGGGGATCACGGCTTCAAGATCGTCGCCGTCTTCGACGTCGCCCCGAAGCTGGCGGGCAAGGAGATCGGCGGGATCCCGGTCCGGGCGCTCGACGATCTCGAGCGTGTCGTCACCGACGAGGACGTGGTGGTCGGCGTCCTCGCCGTCCCGACGGAGGCCGCCCAGCAGGTCGCGGACCGGCTCGTCGACGCCGGCGTGCGGGTGATCTTCAACTACTCGGACGCCCTGCTGGAGGTTCCCCCGGAGGTGACCGTCCACACCTCGAGCCCGGCGGTCGACCTGCTCTACGCGCTCTACTTCTATCTGGCGTGAGCGGGGCCCGTGAGTGACGTCACCAAAGACAGCCTCGACCTGGAGCTGACCCGGGAGCGCTTCGAGGCCTCGACCGACTTCACCCTCGCCGCCGAGGAGGAGTTCGCGATCGTGGACCCCGAATCGCTCGAGCTCGCGCACGGCTTCGAGGAGCTCGAGGAGGCGTCGCAGGACGATCCCGTGCTCGCCGACGCGGTGCGCGGTGAGCTGATCGACACCGAGATCGAGATCCGCTCCGGCCGCGCGGAGAGCTTCCCGGAGCTGATCGAGCGGCAGCTCGAGCGCCGCCGCCTGCTGTTCGAGCTCGCCTCCCGGCGCGGGTTCGCGCTGGCCGCGACCGGGACCCACCCCTGGGCCGGCTACCTCGACCAGCGGATCATCGACACCCCGCACTACCGGCGGCTGCGCTCCGAGCTGGGCTGGGTCGCGCAGCGCAACAACACCTGGAGCCTGCACGTGCACGTCGGCGTCCGCGGCGCCGACCGCGCGATCGCCGTCTGCGACGCGCTCCGCAACGTGCTCCCCGAGCTGCTGGCGCTGTCGGCCAACTCGCCCTTCCTGGACGGGCGCGACACGGGGCTGCACTCGGTGCGCACGCAGATCTTCACCCGCACCTTCCCGCGCTGCGGGATCCACGACCCCTTCATGACCTGGGCGGAGTACGCGCACTTCGTCGACCTGCTGGCCCGCACGGGCTCGATCGTCGAGTCGACGCAGCTCTGGTGGAGCGTGCGTCCCCATCACAGCTTCGGCACGGTCGAGGTCCGGATCTGCGACGCGCAGAGCGGCGGCGAGGAGTCGCTCGAGCTGGCCGGGCTGCTCGCCGCCTGCGTCGCCCAGGCGGCGCTCGACTACGACGAGGGCCGCCTGCGTCCCCCGCTGCGCCCGCGCGAGGCCGAGGAGAACCTCTGGCGCGCGATCCGCTACGGCATGGACGGGCGGATGATCGACTTCGAGCGTGGCGTGGAGGTCGAGACGGCGGCCGCCGTCGAGCGCCTGATCGCCTGGACCGAGCCCGCCCGGGGCGTGATCGGGGCTCCCGAGCCCCGCCTGGGCCCGAACGGCGCCCAGCGGGCGCGCGCGGCGCTCGCCGAGGGCCGCACGGTGCGGGAGATCTTCGCCGACGCGGTCGCCCAGACCGGGGCGAGCTACCCGCGGCCGGCCGCCGAGCCGGCGCTCGGAGAGGCGACCGGGGTCGCGGGGCGCCCCGACAGGTAGGCTGCGGGCGATGAGCGACGAGCCCACAGGCGCGCCCGCTCCCGGCGGCCCCGGGGGAGAGCCCGAGCTGAGCGCCGAGCAGGAGGAGACGCTGCGGCGCATGGAGGAGGAGATGCGGCGCGTCCGCGTCCAGGATCTGATCGCCCAGAGCGTGGTCAGCATCCTCAACCTCTCCTACCGGCGGATCGCGAAGCAGGACGAGCAGGACCTCGTGCAGGCCCAGGCCGGTATCGACGCGGTCGCGGCGCTGGTCGACCACCTGGAGCCGGAGGCGCGCGGCGAGGTGATGAACGCGCTCTCGCAGGTACGCATGGCCTACGCCCAGGCGGCCGGCGGCGGCGCGGGCTCCGAGGCGGCGGGCGGGGAGCACGGCTCCGGAGCGGAACCGGGTGGGGCTGGCTCTTCCAGAGGCGCCCCGAGCGAGGCGCCGGGCGGGGCCGGGCCCGCGCAGGATGGCCCGCGCAAGCCGCCCCCGGGCCTCTGGGTCCCCGGCTCCGACTAGACGACCGGATCCCCACCGGCTCCACCGCGGAAGCCCGCTCACTCTGCCGAGGCGACGTGACCGGGCGGCCGGGCGGGGGAGCGACGCCCCCCGCTCGGCACCGACCTTGCAGAAACC
>CAZARJ010000370.1:0-2202 GCA_964487515.1 uncultured Conexibacteraceae bacterium
TGCGGATCGACGCCAACGGCTCCTGGGATCTGGAGCGGGCGACCGCGGCCCTCTCGGACCTCGGCCGCTTCGGGCTGGAGCTGGCCGAGCAGCCGTGCGCCGAGCTCGCGGAGCTGGTCGAGCTGCGCCGGCGCACGCCCGTGCCGCTGGTCGCCGACGAGAGCGCGGCGACGATCGGCGAGGCGGAGCTGGCCGTCGACTCCGGGGGCTGCGACGCGGTCACCGTGAAGTTGGCCAAGGTCGGCGGCACCCGCGAGGCGATGCGGATCGCCTCGCGCGTGCCCGCGTACCTCTCCAGCGCGCTCGACAGCGCCCTCGGCATCGCCGCCGCCCTGCACGCCGCCCAGGCGCTGCCGCTCGCGCGCTCCCGGCTCGCCGCCCGGCTCGCCGGCGACGCCCGGCACAGCTCGCCCGCACCGGGGACGGCTCCCGATCCCGGCTTCGCCGCCGGGCTCGCGCACGGGCTGGCGACGAGTTCGCTGTTCGCCGACAATGTCGCCGACGCCGCCGGCCTCGAGGGCCCCGCGCCCCAGCCCCCGGCGGGCCCGGGGCTGGGCATCGAGCTCGACGAGGGGGCTCTGGAGCGGCTGCGAATCAGATGATCGACGCGACCAACCGCAACACCGCGCTCGCCTCCGCCCTGGTCGAGGAGCTGGCCCGCTGCGGCGTCCGGCACGCGATCCTCTCCCCCGGCTCGCGCTCCACCCCGCTGGCGCTGGCGCTGGACCGGGAGCCCGCGATCGAGCTGGACGTGATCCTGGACGAGCGCGTCGCCGGCTTCATGGCGCTCGGGATCGCCCTCGCCACCGGGCGCCCGGCGATCCTCGCCTGCACCAGCGGCACCGCCGCCGCCCAGTACCTGCCCGCGATCGCGGAGGCGGATCAGGCCGGCGTCCCCCTGCTCGCGCTGACCTCCGACCGGCCCCCCGAGCTGCGCGGGATCGGGGCCGGGCAGACGATCGACCAGATCGGCCTCTACGGTCCGGCCGCGCGCTGGTTCTGCGAGGTCGGCACGCACGAGGCCGGCGACGAGGGGATGCTCCACTACCGCGCGACCGCCTGCCGCGCCTGGGCCGAGGCGATGCGCGGCCGCGGGCCCGTGCACCTGAACCTGGCCTGGCGCGAGCCGCTGGGGCCCGAGGCCGTCCCCGGCGACGTGAGCGCCACCGGCATCGCGCTCGAGGGCCGCGCCGACGGGCGCCCGCTGACCGGGGAGGCCGTCTGCGAGCACCCCGGCGGGGACGCCGCCGCGGAGCTCGCCGACGCGCTCTCGGCGGGCGGGCGGGCGCTGATCGTCGCCGGCCGCGAGCCGCGGGCAGGGCGGGCCGAGGCGATCCTGGAGCTCGCCCGCACGGCGGCGCTGCCGGTGCTGGCCGAGCCGACCTCCCAGCTCCGCGCGGCCGGCCGCGCCGAGGGCGCGATTGCCCACTACGACGCGATCCTGCGCTCGCCGCCCCGGCGGCTGGAGCCCGACGTCGTGCTGCGCTTCGGGGACCTGCCGACCAGCAAGCCCCTGCGCGCCTGGCTCGCCGCGAGCGGCGCCGAGCAGATCGTCGTCGACCCGCCGGGCGCCTGGGACGACCCCACGCGCCGCGCGCGCACGCTGCTCCGCGCCGACGGGGCCGCGCTGGCCCGAGCCGTCGCCGAGTGCGTCTCCCCAGCGGGGCCGGAGTGGCGCGACGCGTGGGCCTCCGCGGACGAGGCGGCCGCGGGCGCCGTCGACGGCGTCCTCGCGGCTCAGCGGAACGACCACGCGCTCAGCGAGCCGCACGTCCACCGCGCCCTCGGGCGGGCGCTCGCGGACGGCGATCAGGTCCTCTTCGCCTCGAGCATGCCGGTCCGCGACGCCGAGTCCTTCCTGCCCGCGGGCCTCGGCTCGGTGCGCTGCTTCGCCAACCGGGGCGCCAACGGCATCGACGGGACCGTCGCCACCGCTTGCGGGCTCGCGCGCGGCGGCCGCGCCCCGACCTGGGTCGTGCTCGGGGATCTGGCCCTGGCCCACGATCTCGGCGGGCTCGCCGCGCTGGAGGCCGTGGACGTGCCGTTGCGGATCCTCGCGATCGACAACGGGGGCGGCGGGATCTTCGACTTCCTTCCCCAGGCCGGTCAGCTCCCCCCGGAGCGCTTCGAGCGCCTCTTCACCACCCCCTCACGGCTGGAGCTGGAGCGCGTCGCCGACCTCTTCGGCATCCCCTTCGCCAC
>CAZARJ010000371.1:0-2200 GCA_964487515.1 uncultured Conexibacteraceae bacterium
TTCCCCCGGGGACGCGGGTAGTGACTGAGCGGCGGCCCCTCCCCCTCGGGTCGCCGCTCGCCTGTGCGCTGCCGGCCGCAGGCGCTACTCGATCAGCCGGCGCGTGAGGCGGTTGACGGCGATGCGCCACATCACGAAGGAGAAGGCGAGCAGGAACGCGACCCGCAGCAGGTCGGTCGCCTCGAAGCCGAAGGCGGCGTGGCGGACCAGCTCGACGAGGTGGTGCAGCGGGTTGATCTGCGAGATCACCTGCAGCGCCTCCGGCAGGCCGCTGATCGGGAAGAACGTGCCCGCGACCAGGAACAGCGGCGTGATCACCAGCGTCGTCACGTAGTTGAACTGGTCGATCTTCGCCACGCTGGCGGCGACCGCGATCCCGAAGCCCGCGAAGCCGAGGGCCGTGATCAGGCAGAAGACCGGCACCAGCAGCATCCCGGGGCTGGGGACGAGCCCGAACGCGAAGGTGACGAGCAGCGGGAAGGTGCCGAAGATGCCGGCCCGGATCCCGATCCAGAGCATCTCCGCGGTGACCAGCTCCTCGACGTCGACCGGCGCCGCGAGGATCGCGTCGTAGGTGCGCTGGAAGCGGTGCTTGACGAAGGTCCCGAACATCGCCGGCAGGGCGCTGGAGAAGATCACCGCGGTCGCGACCATCCCGGTGCCGACGAACTGCACGTAGTCGAGGCCGTCGACGCGGTCGATGATCGTCGCCCCCAGGCCGAGCCCGAAGGCGAGCAGGTAGACGACCGGCTCGACGAGGCTCGAGAAGGCCGTGCTGCGCCAGAAGGTGCGGAAGTTGGCCAGCTCGCGGCTCATCACGCCCGCGATCGCGGCCGGCTCCAGGCGCCTCACTCGAGCTCCTCCCCGGTGAGGATCACGAAGACGTCCTCCAGCGAGGCGGGCCTGCTCACGGCCTCGGCGGGGATCAGCCCGTCGGCGGCATTCTCGGCGCCGACGATCGCGATCGCGGGCCCGGCCGAGCGCACCGCGAGCCCGGCCCGCTCGGCGGCGGCCCGGACCTCGGCACGCCGGGCGGGGGGCGCGTAGACCTCGGCGGTGCGCTGTCCGGCGTGCTCGGCGATCAGCTCCGACGGCCGCCCGCGGGCGATCACGCGCCCGGACGCCATCAGCGCGACCTCGTCGGCGAGCCGCTCGGCCTCGTCGATGTAGTGGGTCGACATCAGGATCGTCACCCCCTCCGATCGCAGCCCCTCGACCAGCGTCCAGACCTCGGTCCTGATCTGCGGGTCGAGGCCCACCGTCGGCTCGTCCAGAAGCACCAGGCGCGGGCGGTGCACCAGCCCGCGCGCGATCAGAAGCCGCCGGCGCATGCCGCCGGAGAGCGCGTCGACCGCGTCGCCCCGGCGGTCGGTCAGGCGGGCCAGCGCGAGGGCGCGATCGACCGCGGCGGCCACGTCCGCGACCCGGTAGAGGCGCGCGAAGACGCGCAGGTTGTCCTCGACGCTGACGTCGATGTCGAGGTTGTCGAGCTGGGGGACGACGCCCATCGCCGCCCGCGCCTCCTTCGACTCGCCGGGCAGCTCGTAGCCGAGCACCCTCAGCGAGCCCGCGTCGGCGACCGCCTGCCCGGTGAGCAGCCGCATCGTCGTCGACTTGCCGGCCCCGTTCGGCCCCAGCAGCCCCAGGCACATGCCCTCGGGGACGTCGAGGTCGAGCCCGTCGACGGCCCGGATCGGGCCGAATGACTTCCTGACCCCTCGTAGCTCCAGTGCCGCCATCGCGGTCGGGCACGATTGCAGACGGTGGCGGTGGGCGGCGGACCGCGATCCCGCCTCCGGCCCGGCGCCGGCGCCGATCCGTCCCCCGGCATCGATTACCGTAAGCCCGTCTTGACGCCCGCGGCGGACACGGACTTCGCGGCCTGGGAGGTCGACCTGCACGGCAACCGGGTCGTGTACCGCGCGGCGGGAAGCGGGCCGCCCCTGGTCCTGATCCACGGGATGGTCAACTCCTCGCGGCACTGGCGGCAGGTCGCCCTGCGGCTCGCGGACCGCCACACGGTGATCGCTCCGGATCTGATCGGGCACGGCGAGTCGGCGACCCCGCGCGGCGACTACTCGCTGGGCGCGCACGCCGCCGCGATCCGCGACCTGCTGGTGGCGATCGGCGTCGGCCCGGCGACGGTCGTCGGCCATTCGCTCGGCGGCGGCGTGGCGATGCAGTACTTCTGGCAGTTCCC
>CAZARJ010000372.1:0-2192 GCA_964487515.1 uncultured Conexibacteraceae bacterium
GGTCTACTCGGCTACCTCTTCCTTGCCTGCGCGGCTCCCGGCCTCGCCAGGGGGAGGACGCCGCCTCGTGACCGGTTTGCTGGTCCCGCTGAGATAGGGTGCCGGGCATGCCGAACGTGAAGATCCCACCGGTGCTGCGCCCGCAGACGGGCGGCGAGACGACGGTCGAGGTCGACGGCGCCGACGTGCGCGGCGTCCTCGAGGGCCTGGTGGAGGCGCATCCCGGCGTCGGCAAGCAGCTCTTCGACGACGCCGGCGAGCTGAACCGCTACGTCAACGTCTACCTGAACGACGAGGACGTGCGGCTGCTCGACGGGCTCGCCACCCCGGTCAGCGCCGACGACACCGTCGTCATCCTGCCGGCGATGGCCGGCGGACGCTAGCCGGCAAATCCCCCCGCCCCAGCGGGCGGGAGTCTGGAGTCGATCTGTCGAGCGGGCCCGGGGGCGGGCTTGCACTTATCCGGACATCGCACGGGTTTCTGCACGCTCGGTGATCACCCGGCCCGGGGGCGGCGGCGAGCTTGCACTTTTGCGGACATCGCACGGGTTTCTGCAAGCCCGGCGGCGACGCGGGGGCGCGGGCAACGAGCGGAAGCCCGCTCGCCGGGCCTCGACGCCCCGGCGGATCGGCGGTCAGGGGGTGCCGCCCGTCAGGTCGGTGAAGGCGTCCCAGGCGGGCTTGGCGTCACGATCGCGGTCGAGCAGGCCGGCGCTCGCGCACCAGCCGCACGGGTTGCCGGCGATCTTGGTGTCGTGCCAGGTGAACCAGACGACCCCCCGCAGGTCCCAGTCCCGACGTCGCTCGAGCAGCGTCGAGAGCGTCTCGCCGAGCAGCTCGGCCTGGCGTTCGGGCGTCGTCCCGAGGTGGGTCGAGCGCGACGGCTCCGAGCCCCAGCCGACCTCCGTCACCCAGAGCGCCGCGTCCTCGTCCCCGGCCTCGTCGGTCACCTCCCGGGTGCGCTCGACCTGCTCGATCACCGCGCCGGCGTCGGGGCCGTAGGGATGCAGCCCGACGACGTCGATCGCGTCGGCGACCCCGGGCCGGGAGTAGATCTCGCGCAGGAAATCGAAGGAGGTGATCGCCCCGTCCGACTGGGGCGTCGCGAACATGCCGCCGCTCATCACGGTCGCGGAGTCGTCGGCGCGGCGCAGGGCCCGCGCCGAGCGCACGAGCAGGTCGGCGTAGTCCGAGGCATCGGGCCGCGGGGTCCAGAAGACCGACGAGTTGGGCTCGTTCCAGATCTCCCAGACGTGGAACGGGCGCGGCTCGACGTCCGGATGCGCGCGCTCGAAGAAGGTCCAGAAGTCGCCGCCGGGGCCGTAGCGCTCGGCGGCCGCGCGCAAGAAGCGCGCCCAGCCGCGCAGGGCGGCCGAGCTCCCGGTGGGCGGGTCGGTGACCTCGTCGGCGTAGCCGGGGGGCGTCCCGAACGCGTAGGGGAGGGGGTCGATGCCGGCGATCGCGAGCCGGCCGACGATCCCGTCGAAGCGCGACCAGTCGTAGCGGCCGCGCTCGCGCTCGACGGCGGGCCAGGAGAGCAGCAGGTGATAGGTATCGATCCCGCCCGCGGCCATCCGCGCGTAGTCGCCCTCGTTCAGCTCGCCCTGCGGGGCGATGCCGAAGAAGCCGGCCGGCTGCTCGCCCCCGTCGCCGTCCCCGCAGCCGGGGATCGTGGCCGCCACCGCGATCGCCGCCAGCGCCGCGACCAGCGAAGCCGCGCGGCCGGCGCGCCCCCGGACCGCAAGCGCCAGCGCGGCGGCCAGGCAGAGGAGCACGGCGACCGGAACCGCCGGGCTCGAGGTGAGGAGGTCGCCGAGCGCGGCCGTGGCTGAGGTGGCCGGCTCGTTCCCGCCGGCGACGCCCGGGCGCTCGGCTTGCGGACCCGGGAGGGAGTCCTCGGCGGCGGTGCCGGGCGGCAGCTCTCGCGTGCCCTGTACGCCCGGCAGCTCGAGCACGTACTCGTCCTCGGCGGGCGTGGGAGCCGCCGGGGCCGTGGCCACGGGGGCGGCCACGGCCGCGATCGCCAGCAGCGCGGCTACGATCGCCGCGATGGATCTCCGCTTCGAATCGGCCGGGCGCGGCACGGTCAGAGAGCAAGCGTAGTGATCGCGGGCGCGGCCGCGGGGCCGCCCGACGCCGGCGGGTCCCGGGGTCCGGTGGTGCGCGGCCCCCTGCGCCGGCGGGCGAGCGCC
>CAZARJ010000373.1:0-2185 GCA_964487515.1 uncultured Conexibacteraceae bacterium
GTGCACCACCAGTACTCCGGCAGGGTCTCGCCCTTCCAGGCGAAGACCGGCACCCCGCGGGGCTGCTCCGGCGTGCCGTCGGGGCCGACGACGACCGCTGCGGCTGCCTCGTCCTGGGTCGAGAAGATGTTGCAGCTCGCCCAGCGGACCTCCGCTCCGAGCGCCGTCAGCGTCTCGATCAGCACCGCCGTCTGGACCGTCATGTGCAGCGAGCCCGTGATCCGCGCGCCGGCGAGCGGCTGGGCGGCCGCGAGCTCCTCACGGGTCGCCATCAGGCCCGGCATCTCATGCTCGGCGAGCCGGATCTGCCGCCGTCCGAGCTCGGCCAGGGAGAGGTCCGCGACCCGGTGGTCGATCGCGGTGGTAGCGGTTTCGGTGGTTCCCACTTGCATGTCTCCTAACGGCCTGCGGCCGGTCGCGGTCGGCTCGGTCTGCGCTGCCCTCCCAGTATGAGCAATGGCGAGCGGCGGCGGTCGTGCGCCGCCGGCGCGGGAGAAAGTCCTTGCTATAGTTATTGTTGTGCCTGCAACTACTATCCGGACAGCCGACCGCGTGACCGACCGCGTGACCGCCTGGCTCTTCACCGACCCGGGGTGTCCGTGGGGGTACTCGTTCCGACCCGCGCAGGCGCGCCTGCGCTGGCGCTTCGGCGGGCAGATCGTGTGGCGCCCGGTGATGATCGGGCTCAGCGAGAGCCCCGAGCACTACGAGGAGCGCGGCTTCACGGCCGCCTCGATGGCGAGCGGCAGCCGCCGCATCGTGGAGCGCTTCGGCATGCCCTACGGCGCGCTGCTCAAGCCGCGCCTCGCGGCGACCTCCCCCGCCTGCCGGGCCGTCGTCGCCACCCGCCTGCTCGATCCCGCACGCGAGGACGAGGCGCTGCGCGCGCTGCAGACCATGAACTTCACCACCGCCGGGATGCTCGACGAGCCTGATGACCTGCGCACGGCGCTCGCCGCCGTGCCCGGCCTCGATGCCGACGCCGTCATCGGCCGCCTCGGGGACGCCGAGGTCCGGGACGCCTACGAGGCCGACCGCCGGCGCGCCCGCTCGGTCGAGGATTCGCCCAGCCACGCCCAGGGCCGCTCGGCCGAAGCGGACGGCTCGGCGCGCTACACGGCGCCCACCGTGATCTTCGAGCGCCGGGAGGGCGGCCGGGCCGAGGTCGGCGGCTTTCAGCCCTTCGCGGCCTACGACACCGCCCTCGCCAACCTCGACCCGACGCTGGTACGCCGGCCTCCGCCGGGCGATCCGGCGGAGGCGCTGGAGGCGCTCCCGGGCCCGCTCAGCACCGCCGAGATGGCGGCGATCATGGCCCCCTCCGATCTCGATCCGCTCGAGCCGGCCGCGGTCGAGGAACGCCTCTACGAGCTCGCGGCCGCCGGCGTGGCCGAGCATCTGCCGGCCGGCGGTGACGCGCTCTGGCGGCTCGCCGGAAGCGGGGCCGCGGAGCGCCCGCGGGCCACCGCCGAGACGGGGGTGGCGGCGTGATCGTCGAGGTCTTCTCCGACATCGCCTGCCCCTGGTGCTACATCGGCAAGCGCCGGCTCGAGCGGGCGCTGGAGGACTTCCCCGAGCGCGACGAGCTCGAGATCGCCTGGCGCTCCTACCAGCTCGACCCGGGCGCCCCCGCGTTCGGCGAGCCGGGCGCCGGCGGGACGACCCTGGAGCATCTGGCGAGCAAGTACGGGGGTGGGATCGAGGGGGCGCGCCGGATGGTCGAGCGGGTCAGCGAGGTCGCGGCCGGCGACGGGCTGGAGTACGACCTGGAGCACGCCGCCCGGGTCAACACGCTCGACGGCCATCGCCTGACCAAGGCGGCGGCCGAGCACGGCGCCGCGGACGCGATGGTCGAGGCCCTCTTCCGCGCCCAGCATGTCGAGGCGCTGCGGGTCGACGACCCGGACGTGCTGAAGGCGCTCGCCGCCGACGCCGGCGTGCCGGCGGACGCCGTGGCGGAGACGCTCGCCGGCGACGCGTTCGCCGCGGCGGTCCAAGCGGACATCCGGGAGGCCGGGCAGCTCGGCGTGCAGGGCGTCCCCTTCTTCGCGATCGACCGCCGCTTCGCGGTCAGCGGCGCGCAGCCGGCGGAGCTGCTCGGCGACGCTCTGCGACGGGCCTGGGACGAGCGCTCGCCGCGCGAGCGGCCGCTCGAGCAGGCATGATCCGGAGGCAGTGAGCGAGG
>CAZARJ010000374.1:0-2183 GCA_964487515.1 uncultured Conexibacteraceae bacterium
CGGCGCCCCGGCCGATCAGCGTCTCCGCCTCGGCCGGATCGCGTGGGGCTGAGCCCTCCCCGGTCCCCGCGCCGGCCCGCGCCGATCCGCTCCCGCGATCCCTGGCTCCGGCCTCGTCGTCCTCGCCGGCGGCCCCGGCGGCCGCGACCGCCGCGGTCGCCCCCGTGACCGCGCTCCCACCGTCCGTCCCCTCCCGCGAGCCGCTCGCGGCGAGGCGGAAGAGGACGACGGTTATGTTGTCGCGCCCGCCGCGCTCGTTGGCCGCCGCGACGAGCAGCTCGGCCGCCCGCTCGAGGGCCTCGCCGCGGTTCATGATCGCGGCGACCTCGTCATCGTCGAGCATCGTCGTCAGCCCGTCGGAGCAGAGCAGGAAGGTGTCCCCGGCGCGCGCCCGGAAGGTCATCGTGTCGACGTCGACGTGGGGCTCGGGGCCCAGCGCCCGGGTGATCACCGACCGCTGCGGATGCTCGGCCGCCTGATCGCGGGTCAGCCGGCCCTGGCGGCGCAGCTCCTCGACCAGCGAGTGGTCGTTGGTGATCTGCTTCAGCCGCCCCTCGCGGAAGACGTAGGCGCGGCTGTCGCCGACGTGGCCGAAGCTGATCTCGTCCCCGTGCACGAGCGCCGCGGTCAGCGTCGTGCCCATCCCGGCCCGCGTGGAGTCGCCCTGGGCGTGCTCGAAGATCTCCCGGTTGGCGAGCTCGGCGGTCTCGCGCAGCATCCCCTCCGGGGAGTCGCCCTCGACGTCGACCCGCTGGAAGGCCTCGACCGCCATCCGCGAGGCGACCTCGCCGGCCTGCGCGCCGCCCATCCCGTCGGCGACGGCGAACAGCGGCGCCCGGGCCAGATAGGAGTCCTCGTTCGCCTCCCGCTGGCGCCCGGTGTCCGTGCGCTCCGCTGACTCCGCGACGCGCAGCATCAGAAGCCGTCCTCGATCGTGAGCTCGAACCGCATCTCCGTGTCCCCGATGCGGATGTCGTCCATGTCGTGCAGGCGCGCCTCCCCGTGCAGCTCGGCGCCGTTCAGGTAGGTGCCGTTGGTGGAGTCGAGATCCTCGAGGTAGTAGGTGTTGCCGCGCGTGTGCACCCGGCAGTGGATCCCGGAGGCGAAGCGGTCCTCGATCCGCACGTCCGCCTCCTCCGAGCGCCCGATCGTGACCCCGCCGAAGAGGTCGATCCGCTCGCCGGGGGTGAGCCCGCCGCCCTGCACCGCGATCAGGGTCGCGTCGGTGGCGGCGACCCGCCCGGAGGCGATCGCGTGCATCCCCGTGCCGTCGTCGGGGCCGGCGACCGCGCGGCTGCCGCGCAGATCCTTCAGCGCGCTGCGGGCGATCACGAGCAGGAACAGGTAGAGGACCGCCAGGAAGGCGAACTTGAGCGCGACTGCGGCGGGATCGACGTCCATCTCAGCTCCGGGGCGGGAGGTGGCGCCGGCTCACTGCTCGATGTCGAAGGTGAACGAGACCGTGCCCAGGGAGACCTCGTCGCCCGGCGCCAGGCGCGAGCTGTCGACCCGGCGCCCGTTCACCTTCACCCCGTTCGTGGAGCCACGGTCGACGATCCCCCAGTCGCCGGATGAGTTGCGGCGCAGCTCGGCGTGGCGGCGCGAGACGTTCGGGTCGTCGAAGACGCAGTCGCAGTCGCGCGAGCGTCCCAGCGAGGCGACCGGGCCGTCGAGCACGTAGCGGCGGTCGTTGACGGAGACGATCGCCCGCGTCCGGGTGAGGGGGGCGGCCGGGCGGCGGCTGCCGCGCGGATCCTTCTGCTTGGCCGGGGCCGAGTAGACCATCGTCTGGCCGGCGACCCCCTGCTCGGCGCCCTCGCCCTGGCGGACCGGCGGCTTGACCAGGCGCGGCTGGATCCCGAACTCGCCCAGCCGCAGGCGCTCGTCGACCTCGATCGCGACCTCGGGCCGGGTGAGCAGCGCGTAGTCCTGCCGCCGCGCGTGCTCGAGCAGGTAGGCGGCGAGCTCCTGCGAGAGCGAGCGCGCGTAGCCGGAGAGCCGCTCGTGATCCTCGGGCGAGAGCCAGACCGTGTAGCTGTTCGGCGCGTAGGTCTGCGAGACCGACGCGGTGCGGTGGGAGTCCATCTCCTTGGCGAGCTTGCGGGCGATCTCGACCGGCTGCACCTGGGAGCTGAAGGCACGGCTGAACACGCCCTCGACGAGCCCCTCGATCCTCGCTTCCA
>CAZARJ010000375.1:0-2168 GCA_964487515.1 uncultured Conexibacteraceae bacterium
GACGAGCGGCTGAGCGGCGATGCGGCGATGTGGAAGGAAGCGCCCTGGGCCGTGGAGGTGAGGAAAACGAGTAGACTGATGGTCTACATGGCGGAAACGACGACGATTCGGGTTTCAACGCGGACCAGGGACACGCTCAATGCTCTGGCCCAGCGTCAGGGCCGGACTGCGGGTGAGGTGGTCGCCGATCTCGCGACCTCAGCCGACGAGGCACGCTTGCTGGAGGAGGCAGCCGCCGGCTTCCGCCGGCTTGCGGACGATCCGGAGCTGCTGCGCAAGTACCGCGCCGAATCTGATGACCTCGACTCGTTTTCCGCCCCGACGCCGGCCTGGTGAGCAATGGAGCCTCAGCGGGGCGAAGTCCACTGGGTCGATCCGGACCCGACGCGAGGACGCGAGCAGGCCAAGCCGCGCCCGTTTGTCGTCGTCTCGGTCGATGAGCTGAACGGGAACGGTCTCGGACTTTCGCTTGCGGTTCCGCTGACCCGCACTGACTTCGCCAACGCCTTGCATCTCCCGATCTCGGCGGGCGAGGCGGGACTGCCTGCGCGGAGCTTCGCGATGCCCGAGCAGCTCCGAGCAGTCGCACACGAGCGCTTCAGCTGCCGACTCGGCCGCCTCGGGGAAAAGCGCCTAGATGACCTTCTGAAGCGTTGCCGGGTCCTGCTCCGCTGACAGCGCGCGGCGGGCCGCTCATCCCGGTCACCTGCTCATCGCGGTCCTAAGTCGCAAACGCCATGATCAGCTGCGATCATCGACCTGCTATCTCAGGCAGAACCGCGTGCGCGCCCGACGAAGACCACGTAGTCAGCCCACTCAGAGTGTTTGCGCAAAGAGGCCTGCCGGTGGATCGCCTCGATGATCGTGCCGAGCTCCCCGTGGTCGATGCCGACCAACAGCGTGCAGCCGGCGTGTGATCGCTGCGCTTCGGCCCAGCGCTGAACGATCGGCGGGAAGTCCTTGACGTCGAACGTGACCAAGACTCTCCCCTGCTCGGTCGCAAGCGCCAGAAGATCTTCGTCCGCCGCCCCGTCCATCGAGCGCTCCTCGTCAGCCGCGAGGACGTCGTGACCACGCTCCCGAAGCGCCCGAGCAACCCTGGTCCCAGAGATGTGGGCATCGAGAAGGAGTCGCACCGGCCCCGCCTAGTCAACCGGGGTGGAGATGTCGATCGAGGGATAGAGCTCGTGGAGCTCCTTGAGGCTCAGATGATTGGCCTCGATCGCCTCGTCGATCTCGCTACCGAACCGCTCGTAGTAGGCGAGCGCCAGCCGTACCTGGCGTTCGGTAACGGTGCCGGCGGCGACTACGGCCTCGGTCGAACCGAGCGAGCGGTGGGCGTCGACTACCTGCCATACGTCCTGGGCGGTACCGAGAAGCCAGGGACGGCGTTCCCAGTCGTTCCCGCGAAAGGATCCGGCGCTGGCGCAGGCAGCGTGCTGAAGCCGGACATCTCGACCCGTTTGCCGCGCCTCGCCCGGGAGGTCAGCCGCGCGTCAGGCGGGAGCGGGCACCGCGGTCAGAGCCTACGGCACTGGTTCTCCTTGTCCCCGTTGACCCGGTTGCGGCCACCGACGGGCTTGGGCCGGTTGCTCTTGCACTGGAGGTTGCCGTCGACCCGGTTGCGACGGACCGTGAAGCGCCCCCGGTTGCTGAAGAGCTGGATGTCGCCGTCGACGACGTTCCGAATCAGCTTGCCGCCGCCGCCCTGCTCGAGCTGGATGTTGCCGTCGATCCGCGAGCGCTTCTTCTTCCTGTTGCGGACCACGACCCGCCTGTGGTTCTCCGCCTGAATGTTCCCCTCCACGACGACGCCCCTGGCGACCAGCTTGGCCCGGGACTTGACGATCACGTTCCCGTCGATGCGGGTGCGGATCAGCTTGCAGGTCTTGCCGGCCGGGACGACCACATTGTCTCCGATCGACCGCGCACCGATCTTGCCGGAGCAGCGACGATCGTCGGCGAGGGCGGACGGAGCGAGGATGAGGGAGGTGACGAGGGCGAAGGGCAGGGCGATGATGAGGCGCTTCATCGTCCGAAGGTAGCCCAACGCCGGTCACTGTTCAATGGACTTGCGTTTCCGGCCGCGGAGACCGCGATCGCCGCTCAGGCCGAGGGGAACGCCTCGGCCAGCTCGCGCGCGAGCAGGGCCTGCACCTCGGGCAGGA
>CAZARJ010000376.1:0-2143 GCA_964487515.1 uncultured Conexibacteraceae bacterium
CAACGTGGGCGACAACGTCGGCGACTGCGCCGGCATGGCGGCCGACCTGTTCGAGACCTACGCGGTCACCGCGGTCGCCGTGATGCTGCTGGGCGTGCTCAGCTTCAACCTCGACTTCGCCCGCGAGCTGGCGATCTACCCGCTGATCATCGGCGCGGTCGCGATCGTCGCCTCGATCATCGGCGCGCTCTCGGTGCGCAGCAAGTCGGGCAACGTCGAGGGCGCCCTCTACAAGGGCCTGATCGTCTCCGGGGTGATCTCGGCGGCGGCCTTCTACCCGATCACCGAGTGGCTGATGGCCGACCCGCTGCGGCTCGGCGTCGAGAACCCCTCCGGCGCCCTCGCCGACGCGTCGGTCACCGGGCTGTGGATCTGCGCGCTGATCGGGATCGTGGTCACGGCGGGCCTGTTCGTGGTCACCGACTACTACACCTCGACCCGCTTCCGGCCCGTGAAGACGATCGCGCGGTCCTCGGTCACCGGGCACGCGACGAACATCATCCAGGGGCTCGCCCAGGGCTTCCAGGGCACCGCGATCCCGGCGCTGATCATCATCGTGGCGATCTTCGGGGCCAACGAGCTCGCCGGCATCTACGGGATCGCGATCGCGGTCATGGCCCAGCTCTCGCTGACCGGCCTGATCGTCGCCCTCGACGCCTTCGGGCCGATCACCGACAACGCGGGCGGGATCGCCGAGATGGCGGAGCTGCCCGAGGACGTCCGCAACGTCACCGATCCGCTGGACGCGGTCGGCAACACGACCAAGGCGGTCACGAAGGGCTACGCGATCGGCTCCGCGGTGCTCGCGGCGCTGGTCCTCTTCAACGCCTTCGAGATCGAGGCCGGCGAGGAGGCGGGCAAGCTGCTCTCCTTCAACCTCGCCGATCCCGCGGTGCTGATCGGCCTGCTGGTCGGCGGCATGATGACCTACCTGTTCTCCGCCCTGGCGATCGAGGCCGTCGGCCGCGCCGGCGGCGAGGTCGTCGAGCAGGTACGCAAGCAGTTCCGCGAGAAGCCCGGGATCATGGACGGGACCGACAAGCCGGACTACGGCGGCACGGTCGGCATCGTCACCGCGGCGGCGCAGCGGGAGATGATCCTGCCCTCGCTGATCCCGATCATCGTCCCGGTGATCGTCGGCGTGATCAGCGTCGAGGCGCTCGGGGGCCTGCTGATCGGCGTGATCGTGGTCGGCTTCTTCCAGGCCGTCTCGATGACCGTCGGCGGCGGCGCCTGGGACAACGCCAAGAAGCTGATCGAGGACGGCGCCTTCGGCGGCAAGGGCTCCGAGGCCCACGCCGCGTCGGTGACCGGCGACACGGTCGGCGACCCCTACAAGGACACCGCCGGCCCGGCGATCAACCCGATGATCAAGGTGGCGAACATCGTCGCCCTGCTGATCATCCCGATCATCTCCTTCTAGGGAGCTGTACGACAAGCGCTGATCGAGGGCGGCCCGCGGGCCGCCCTCGTCGTTGCGGGGTCCGCGCGTCCCTATAGTCGCGCTGCCGATGGCGCGCCGGGTCCCACGTGAGCAGTCCCTGCAGCGCGTGCACGGGGTCGGGGCCCTGTTCAGCGCCGCCTACGGCAACGTCGGCTCGTCGATCTACTACGCGCTCGGCGTCGTCGCCGCCTTCGCGCTCGGCCTCACCCCGCTGGCGTTCCTGATCTCGGGGCTGATCTTCGCCTGCACCGCCGCGACGTACATCGAGGGCACGGTCTTGGATCCCAAGGCCGGCGGGTCGGCGAGCTTTGCCCGCCACGCCTTCAACGAGCTGGTCAGCTTCATCGCCGGCTGGGGCCAGATGCTGAACTACATCATCACCGTCGCGATCTCGGCCTTCTTCGTGCCCCACTACCTCGGGGTCTTCTGGGAGCCGCTCCGGGAGCCGCCCGGGGACGTGATCGCGGGCATCGTCCTGATCGCGGCGCTCGCGGCGCTGAACGTGCGCGGGACGCAGGAATCGGCGCGGCTCAACCTGGTGCTGGCGGTCGGCGACCTCGCCACGCAGGTGCTGCTGGTCGCGATCGGCGCCGCGCTCGTCCTCGATCCGGACATCCTGATCGCCAACGTCGACCTCGGCGTGGCGCCGAGCTGGGGCGACTTCGCGCTCGGGATCGCGCTGGCGATGATCGCCTACAC
>CAZARJ010000377.1:0-2142 GCA_964487515.1 uncultured Conexibacteraceae bacterium
GACGAGTACGTCGAGCACGAGCCGTCGGCGGGTGGATCGATCGACTTCGGCGGTGGCGGAGGCGAGGAGGAGGAGGAGGGCCCCCCGGCCGAGCAACCGGAGCCCGCCACCCATGCGACGCCGGTGATCCCGGCGCCCACTAGCGGCACGCCGGCGGGGAGCGAGGGGAGCGAGCGTGGCGGCGAGGAGCGGGACCGCGGCGGCAAGCGGAAGCGGAAGTCCGATAACGCATCCGATCGGGCCCGGCGAGAGCCCGGGCCGGCGCAGGACGCTCGCGTTTCGATCTCGCCGGGGGCGGGCGAGGAGGGCCTGGGCTCGGCGCTCGCGAGCCTGATTGGGACCGGCCCCGGCGGGATCGGCCCGCTGCTGCCGCTGCTCGGCCTGGGAACGCTCGCGGCGATCGCGATCGCGATGCGCCGCGGTGGGCGGACGGATCCGCCCGAGCGCCGTGAGTAGCGCCCCTCAGCCGGCGCCCGAGCCGGCCTTCGCGCCCGATGCCGCCGGGACCGGCGATCTCCCGCCTCTCGAGGTGGTGCCGGCCGCGGGCCCGACGGCGCAGAGCCCCCCGCGAGAGCCGCTCAGAGCCGATTCGCCGGGCCCCCGCGGGCGCTTCTGGAAGCGGACGCTCGATGTCTCCGTCGCGGCGCTGGGCCTCGTCCTGCTCGCGCCGCTGATCGCCTTCCTCGCCCTGTGGGTGCGGCTCGACTCGCCCGGCCCCGCGTTCTTCCGCCAGGTCCGGATCGGCAGAGACGGCCGCCCGTTCCGGATGGTCAAGCTGCGCACGATGATCGACGGCGCCGACGCGATGCGCCCGGCGCTGCGCCTCCGGGAGGGCATCGGCGACGGCCTCTTCAAGCTCGGCGCGGATCCGAGGATCACGAAGCTGGGCGCCCGGCTGCGGGCCCACTCGCTCGACGAGCTGCCCCAGCTCTGGAACGTGCTGCGCGGGGACATGAGCCTGGTCGGCCCGCGCCCCCTGCCGCTCGACGAGGCCTTCATCGTCGGCGACCGCTTCCCCGACCGGGTCCGCGTGCGGCCCGGGATCACCGGCCCCTGGCAGATCGAGGGGCGCAGCGAGCTGCCCTTCGAGGAGATGATCAGCCTCGATCATGCCTACGTGGCGAACTGGACCCTGCGCGAGGATCTGCGGCTGCTGCTGGCCACCGCCGGCGCCGTCCTCTCCCGCCGCGGCGCCTACTGAGGCAAAGCCCGAGCGTGGACACGCGTGAGCACCACGCGGCCGGGGGCCTCCGCGGTGACCTCGAACTGATCGCCGACGCTGAGCCCGGCTGCTCGGAATGGACCGATGGGGATCGTCGCCTGGTGCGCCGAAGAGATCCGAGTGCGCCCGATAGCCCTGGATCTCACCGGCGCTTCGATCAATGCCTGTCGATCCGGCGATGGGGGAGGAGGGATTCGAACCCGCTCAGCACTAGGCACTCGGTTTACAGCCGAGCCCGGCTCTCCAACTCCGGCGCTCCCCCGGAGGGAGCAGCATTGTAGGCAGCGAGCCGCGGCGACGGGAACGTCGCCCGAATCCGGGATCAGATACTCAGAATATTTCTGTCCGCCGAGGCTGATTGAGCCGGCACCGTCGACCGCGGTGGACGGGATGAGCCAGCGCCGGCCGTCACCGACGAGGACGAACAGGAAGTCGCACCGCGTGCGATCGAAACGCTTGACGACCCGGTTCCAGCTCTGATTGCCGCCGCTGGTCGCCAGCCGAGCCCGAAAGCGCCCCGGGCTCTCCTGCTGGAAACAGGTCTTCACCTGAACGCCGAACAGGTTCGAATCGAACTCCGCGACCACGTCTACATCGGGACTGTGAAAAAGGGGCACCCACACGTTGGCGCCGGCCCTCGCGAGCCAGGCGATTGCCTCGGCTTCACCGATGTCTCCCTGCCTGCGCGGATGCAGTCGGTCCTCCATGGCACGAACATACGTTCCCTATCGGACGGATGCACGTGAGGCGCGTAAGAGCCAATGGACCAGGCGTGGAAGCCGGGTGCATGGTGGCGCGAGGTGATCGTTTACGATCAGCGGTGGCTCTCCGGAGCCGTCCGCCCGGATAGCTCAGCGGTAGAGCACCTCCATGGTAAGGAGGGGGTCGTGGGTTCAAGTCCCACTCCGGGCTCTCGGCGC
>CAZARJ010000378.1:0-2137 GCA_964487515.1 uncultured Conexibacteraceae bacterium
CTCCATGTCCATCCCCGGCCAGAGCCGCAGGACCTCGGCGCCGAGCCCGACCCCGTCCAGGCGCTCGGGGATCGCGGCCAGCACCGGCTCGAAGCTGCTCTCGTCGGCGGCCCGCAGGTCGATGAACAGCTCACCCCTCCCCGGCACCACGTTGATCCCCTCCCCGGCGCGCAGGATCGTGGGCACGATGCTGAGCTGCTCGGCGCCGCCGGGATCCTGCAGCGAGTCGAGCCGCCGCGCGACCGCCGCCAGCGCGAGCAGGGCGCTGCGGCCGTCCTCGGGGTTGGCGCCGGAGTGGGCCGGGACGCCGCGCGCGTCGACGCGGACCACCGACGCGGCCTTGCGCCGCACGACGACCGCCTCCTCCCCCGCCTCGTCGCGCTCGCCGGCCTCGAAGCAGAGGCAGGCGTCGAAGCTCTCGAAGCGCGGCCCGTGCGCGAACGGGACGGTCCGGAACTCCTCGTCGTTGACGAGCAGCAGGGCCACCTCGGCGAAGGCCGCCGGGCGCTCGGCGAGGGCGTGCATGACGCCGAGCGAGATCGCGACCCCGCCCTTCATGTCGACTGTTCCCGAGCCGTAGAGGACGTTGCCGCGCCGCTCGATCGGCCGGTGCCGCTCGTGCGGGAAGACCGTGTCCAGGTGCCCGACGAGGAGCAGCCGCCCGGTCCCCGAGCCGTGCAGGCGCGCCACCAGGTCCGGGGCGTGATCCGGCGACGAGCACGGCACGCGCTCGGTGACGGCCCCCTCGGGCAGCATCGCTGCGGCCAGGGCTACGGCGCGCTCGCCGGCCTCGGCGTCGCCCGAGGGACTCGAGTGGGCGACCAGGATCTCCGTCTCGCGCAGGGCGCGCTCGGCGATCAGCGCCGTCCAGCGCTCGCGCCAGCCGCCGTCGAGCTCGCTCGCCATCGCCTGGACGCTACCGGCGCGGGAGCCGGCCCGGCGTACTTGCCGCCCCGCAATCAGGCCGGCACGCACCAATCCGGCGCCGCGAGGCCGGGCCGGGCCGGTGCGCCCGACCCCGGATGTCGCCCTGGCGGCAGCCCCTTCCCGGTGCTAGCTTGCCCCCGACGTGGGCGCCGCGACCCCGACAGCGCTCGGGGACCCCACCCCGCTCGGCGAGCCGGCCCGCTTCGCCGGCGGCCTGGTCGAGGTGGCGCCCGCGACCTATGCCTGGCTGCAGCCGAACGGCGGCCTCGGCGAGTCGAACGCCGGCCTGGTCGTCGGCACCGGCGAGAGCCTGCTCATCGACACCCTCTGGGACGTCCCCCTGACGCGCAACATGCTGGCCGCAGCCGGCGAGCGCACGGAGGACGCGGGCGCCCCGATCCTCGCCCTGCTGAACACGCACGGCGACGGCGACCACTGGTACGGCAACGGCCTGCTGCCGGAGCGGGTGGAGATCATCGCCACGGTGGCCGCGACCGCGCAGATGCAGGCCGAGCCGCCGTCGATGCTCACCCGCCTGGCCCCGCTCGGGACGCTCGCCGGGGCTGCGGCGAGGGTGCCGTTGCTCCCCGGCCGCGACCACCTCGGCGGGCTCGCCGCCTTCGCCGGGATGCTCGGCGCCTACGACTTCGGCGCCGGCCCTGAGCCGCGCCTGCCCGGGCGCTCGTTCACCGGCGCCATCGAGCTCCACGCCGGCGGCCGCCTCGTCGAGGTGATCGAGGTCGGCCCCGCGCACACCGCCGGCGACGCGATGGCGTGGCTGCCCGACGAGCGGGTCCTGTTCGCCGGCGACATCGTCTTCAACGGGATCACGCCGATCATGTGGGCGGGACCGGTCGAGAACTGGATCGGGGCGCTGGAGCGGATCCAGGAGCTCGATCCCCGCGTCGTGGTGGGCGGGCACGGTCCGCCGGCCGGCCCGGAGGAGGCCCCGGGCCTGATCTCCGACCTGATCGCCTACTGGCGCGAGCTGCGCGAGCGGGTCGCCGGCGCCGACTCGCCGACCGCCCTCGCCGCCGAGCTGGTCGCCTCCGCCGGATACCGCTCCGCCCCCTGGGGAGCCTGGGCCAACCCGGAGCGGACCCTCGTCAACGCCGCCCGCATCGCCGCGACCGGCGCGGGGGGATCGTCCGGGATCGGCACCCTCGAGCGCCTCCGCCTGATCGCCCAGATGGGCGCCCTGGCCCGCCGC
>CAZARJ010000379.1:0-2132 GCA_964487515.1 uncultured Conexibacteraceae bacterium
CGCCTCGGTGGTCGCCAAGGTGAGCCGCGACCGCTACATGCGCCGCGCCGCCGACAGCTACCCCGGCTGGGACTTCGCCGGCAACGTCGGCTACTCGACCCCCGGCCACCGCGAGGCGATCGCGACGCACGGGATCAGCGCCCTGCACCGCCGCTCCTTCGCCTCGACCGCCTACTCCCAGCTCTCCTTCGAGTAGCGGCCGCCCCGGGGGCCGACCGCCCGGGCGGCGCGGCGGCCAAGGCGCGCCGGCGAGGCCGCAAAGGCCCAGCAAATCGGGCCATCGTCCGGAGCGGCGCTCATCATGCCGCGCCCGATGAGCAGCCCCGAGAGCATCGCCCCATCCGCGCTCGGCGCCCCCGCGCCCGGGGTCCCGGCGGCCTTCGCCGACCCCTCGCTGCGGGCCTGGCAGCGACGCGCCCTCGCCCGGGCGGCGGGCTGGCACGGCGGGACGTTCCTCATCGCGGCCGCCCCCGGGGCGGGGAAGACGCGCCCGGCGCTCGTTCTCGCCCGCGAGCTGCTCCGCGCCCGCGCGATCGACCGGCTCGCGATCGCCTGCCCGACCGCGCCGCTGACCCGGCAGTGGGCCGCCGCGGCCGCCGCGGCCGGGGTCAGCCTGCAGCCGGACGCCGCCGGCCTGCGCACGACCGGGGACTTCCAGGGCGTCGCGGTCACCTACGCCCGCGTCGCCGCCTCGGCGCGCGCCTACGCCCGCGAGTGCACCGCCCGCACGCTGGTGATCGCCGACGAGGTCCACCACCTCGGCGACGAGCTCGCCTGGGGCGAGGGCTTCGAGCGCGCCTTCGGGCGGGCGGGGCGAACGCTGCTGCTCTCGGGGACCCCGTTCCGCAGCGACGACGCCCCGATCCCGGGCATCGCCTACGGCAGCGACGGCTTCGCGATCCCCGACTTCAGCTACTCCTACGCGGAGGCGATCCGCGACGGGGTCTGCCGCCGGGTCGTCTTCGTCCCCTTCGACGGCACCCTGGTCTGGCAGAGCGGCGAGCGCACGATCGAGAGCTCCTTCGACGAGGCGCTCTCGCGCCGCGAGCGCGGGCGCCGCTACCGGACCGCGATCGCCGCCGACCTCCCCGAGGGGCTGCCGCGCATCCTGCGCCAGGCGGACCGGAAGCTGAGCGAGCTGCGCGACGGCGCGCATCGCGACGCCGGCGGGCTGGTGGTCGCCGCCGACAGCGAGCACGCCCGCCTCGTGGCGGCCGCCCTGGCCGAGATCAGCGGCGCGGAGCCGACCGTGGTCCTGCATCGCGACAGCGGCGCCCACGAGCGCCTGCGCCGCTTCGCCGGGGGCAGGTCGCGCTGGATCGTCGCCGTCAACATGGTCTCCGAGGGGGTCGACATCCCGCGCCTGCGGGTCGGCGTCTACGCGACCACCGCGAAGACGGCGATGATCTTCCGCCAGATCGTCGGGCGCTTCGTCCGGATCGGCGCCGGGGCGGGCGCGCGGAGCTGGCTCTTTCTGCCGGCCGAGCCCGTCCTGCGGGGGCACGCGGACCGGATCGAGGAGGAGATCCACCGCGTCGCCGGGCGGCGCGGCGAGGGCGAGGAGGAGGGCTTCGCCGAGGAGCCCGAGGCCGAGCGGCGCGAGCGCGACGAGGACGCCGAGCCGGGGTTCGTGCCGGTGGCGGCCGACGTCGCGCCGCAGATGAACCTCTTCGGCGAGCCCGGGGCCGCCGAGCTGCAGCCGCAGCCCGCGCCCGAGCCCGCCGCAGAGGGCGGCGAGGGGGCGGCGGTGCCGGCCTTCGAGCGGCGCCGCGATCTGCGCGCCCAGCGCCACCGGCTGATCTCTGAGCTCGCCCGCAAGCGCCGCTGCAGCCACCGCGAGGCGAACGTCTGGATCAACTCGAAGACCGGGGTGCGCAGCGTGGACGAGGCGACGATCGCCCAGCTCGAGCGCTCCTGCGAGCTGCTCGTGGACGAGCTGCGCCGAGCCTCCAGGCGCCGCTGAGCCGCGGCGCCGGCGGGAGGCTCAGAAGGCGGCGCGGATGCGGCGCCGGCGGAGGCTCAGAAGGCGGCGCGGATGTGCTCCACCCCGAGCGGGCGGTCCGCGGCGTCGAGGCGAACGCCGATCACGTCGAAGCGGAGCTCGTCGCAGCGCGGGGCGCGCCCCTCGGCCA
>CAZARJ010000380.1:0-2131 GCA_964487515.1 uncultured Conexibacteraceae bacterium
GCACGCGGCTCAGCGACGAGCGGGCCTGGAGCGAGGACGACCGCCCGACCGGGCCCGCCCCCGACCCGGACCGCCTCTACACCCCCGCCGAGCAGGCCGCGGGCCAGCACCTGATCGACGTGCACGACGGCCTGCGGGCGGAGCTGACCCGGGTCCGCGGGGTGCTCGAGCAGGTCCGGGACGGCGGGGTCGACCCGGCGGCGCTGCGCTCGCTCTTCAACCGCATGACGATCCGTCAGAACCACTGGACGCTGGGCGCGTTCTGCCAGTCCTACTGCCGCGCCGTGGCCACCCACCACACGCTCGAGGACCGCAGCGTCTTCCCGCACCTCAAGCGGGGGGACGCATCGCTTGAGGACGTGATCGACCGGCTCGGCGCCGAGCACGAGGCGATCGCCGAGCTCCTCGATCGCATCGACGCCTCGCTGGTCGCGCTCGTCGCGCGCGAGGAGGGGGCGCTCGACCGCGTCAACGCGGACATGGACCTGCTCAGCGACGCGCTGCTCTCCCACCTCTCCTACGAGGAGCGGGAGCTGGTCGAGCCGCTGGCCCGGCTCGGCTACTAGCGCGTCCCGGGCGGGGCCCGGGAGCGCTCAGGCGCCGTCCTCGGCCAGGTCGCTGGTGTCGACCTCGTGCACGCCGTCGAGGTCGTCGATGGCGAGCGCGAGCGGGTCGGCGGAGGGCTGGCCGCGCACCTCCATCGTGACCGCCGCCGCGCCGCCGCCGCCCACCTCCCGGTCGAGCCGCTGGGTGTTGACGCGGGCGATCGTGAAGCCGAGGCCGGTCGCCTCGGCGAGGATGCGCCGCAGGGTCCCCTCACCGTCCCGGTAGACGACGCGCAGCTCGAATCCGAGGTAGCGGGAGCGCGGCAGCCGCGCCGCCAGCGACGGATAGATGAACGCGACCACGAAGTGGCTGGCGGTCACCGCGAGGGCGAAGAGCGCCATGCCGCCGCCGCACGCCATCCCGACCGCGGCCGTGATCCAGACGGTGGCCGCCGTGGTCAGCCCGCGCACCGCGTCGCCGCGGACGAAGATCAGCCCGCCGCCGATGAAGCCGATCCCGGTGACGATCTGCGCCGCGACCCGGGAGGGGTCGAGGTTCACCCCGGGCCCGGCGACGCTGTTGAAGCCGTGCATGCTGACGAGCATGAAGAGCGCCGCGCCGACGCCCACCAGCGCGTGAGTGCGCAGGCCGGCCGACTTCTGCCGCCACTCGCGCTCGAGGCCGATCAGCGACGAGAGCGCGAACGCGAGCCCGAGCTCGCCGAGCTCTTCCCATCCCGCGCCGGTCGCGACGCCGGCGCTCGTCAGGAAGCTGTACGCGTCCACGTCCCTATCTTCGCCCCCGCGGCCCCCGCCCCTGCCGGCCCGGGTTGTCCGGGAACGGGCCCAGAATGGAGGTCGTGATCCGCGAGCTCCTGCCCCCGGACACCGGCCTCGCCTTCGCGGCGATGCGAGCGCTGCGCACGGGTCTCGCCGACCGGGAGGCGTTCGTCTCCGCCGTGGACGACGTCCAGCGGGCCGAGGGCTACCGGCTGCTCGGCGCCTTCGAGGAGGGCGCTGAGGACGCCGTCGCCGTCGCCGGCTTCCGGCTCCGCCATCACCTCGCGTGGGGCCGACACATCTACGTGGACGACCTCTCGACGCTGCCGTCGACCCGCCGTCGCGGGCACGGGCGGGCCCTGCTCGACTGGCTCGCCTCCGAGGCCGAGCGGCTCGGCTGCGCGAGTCTGGAGCTCGACTCCGGCGTCGGGCCCGAGCGCGCGGACGCCCATCGCCTCTACATGAACTGTGGCCTCCGGATCTCCTCGCATCACTTCAGCCGCGCGCTGGACCCCTCCGCGGGCGCATAGTCCGCGCGGCGACGGGTATCCGGAGCGGGAGAGCGAAGCGACGCGAAAGGAGCGATTCATGCCCCCGCGCGGAGTCAAGAAGGGCACCAAGAGGGCCCGCCAGTACGAGCACGTGAAGAAGAGCGAGAAGCAGGCCGGCCGGTCCGAGAGCCGGGCGGAGGAGATCGCGGCGCGAACCGTGAACAAGGAGAAGGCCCGCTCGGGCCAGTCGCGCACCTCCTCGCGCAGCTCCACCCGGGGCCGCTCGGCGAGCAGCCGCGGCGGCAAGCGCTCGGG
>CAZARJ010000381.1:0-2130 GCA_964487515.1 uncultured Conexibacteraceae bacterium
AGCTGATCGTGGTCCACCTGCTGGTCGAGCTCTACGCGCGCTCGGCGCAGGAGGCGGGCGACGTGCTCGAGGAGGCCGCCCGCGGGCCCCTCGAGATCACCTCGCTGGCCGAGGAGTCGCGCCCCCCGGCCCACGCCGACGAGATCCACTGAGCCGCCGCGGCGACGATCGCTCGTCGCCGGGTCGAGCGATGCCGAGATCCGGGCCGAAGCGCATGCCGGCGTCGCGATCGGGGGCGGCTCAACGGTCGCGCCACTCGCTGCCGGTCGGGCGCGGCGGCCAGCCGCTGGCGGCGATCACCGCCTCGTCGAGGCCCGTCAGGGCGGCGGCGACGTCGTGGAGGGCGCGCTTGCGCTCCGCGACGAGCGCGGCGTGCTCGTAGGCGCGGTCGTTGTCGGCGTAGAGCAGGCGCGGGAGCAGCGCCCTCGACTGCGCCTCGGACAGCCCGGGGACGTGCGCCGGGACCTCGTAGCCGAAGTCCGGGTCCTCCTCCCACTCGAGCGTCCCCGCGAGCAGGGCGTCGAGCGTGGCGGCGATCAGCTCCTCCCCGACGGCGATGCAGCCCGGCCGGCCTTCCGGTCCGGCGACCGAGCCCTGCTTGATCACCAGCAGAGGGGTCGGCTTTCCGCCGCCCCGGCCGGCGTCCGCCGGTGGCTCCCGCAGCTCCCCCAGGAGGCGATTCGCGGCGGCCGCGTCGCGGTCATCCACGGGCGCCGCCTCGAGGACGAGGAGGACGGCCAGCTCCGGGCCCACGCGGGCGAGCGGGGGCAGGATCCTCACGTCCCGGCAGCGGACGTAATGAAGAGCGGCCCCCGCGTCCGGGGCGTGGCCGAGTGCGAGGGCCTCACCCCCACGCTCGGCCACCGCCCCCTCCCAGGGCGGCGGGCCCGACGGCAGCTCCCCGGGCTCGGCGGGCCCGGGCGCGCGCGTCGCGTAAGGGTCGGCCATGCCGCGCCCGCTGCTCCCGCGCCGCCCTCGGGACCCGCGGCTCCGGGCCTCAGTCCCCGGGCGCCTCGCCCGGGTTCTTGCGCGGGATCAGCACCGTGCGCTTGAACTCCGCGACCAGGGTGTTGTCCTGCTTGTAGACCCGCGTGTGGACCTTGACGATGCCCCGGTCCGGCTTCGACTTCGAGGGGCGCACGTCGAGAACCTCGGACTCGCAGAAGAGCGTGTCGCCGTGGAAGACCGGGTTGGGGTGGCTCAGATCCTCGGTCGCCAGGTTCGCGATCGCCTTGCCGGAGACGTCGCTGACCGACATGCCGAGCGCCAGCGAGTAGACGAGGGGGCCGACCACCACGTTCTGTCCCTGCTGGGACTGCGCCGCGTAGACGTCGTTGACGTGCAGCGGGTGGTGGTTCATCGTGATCAGGCAGAAGAGGTGGTCGTCGGACTCGGTCACCGTCTTCGCGGGCCAGTGCTTGTAGACCGCGCCGACCTCGAACTCCTCGAGGTAGCGCCCGTAGGGGTGGGCGCCGCTCGCCTCGCGGCCGGCCTGGTCGGTGATCAGCTCCTCGGTTGCGTTATCGCTCATTGTCCCTCGTCGTGTCTCGAGCGGAGCGCCCCTCGCCGGCCCGATCGCCGGCGCGGCGACAGCCGCGTGGTTACGGTCTCTCCCGGCGCGCGCCCAGCGAGTCTGCGCCGGGGCTCATTCAGCGGACCCGCCTCATCTTGGAGCGCGCCTCGTGCTTGGCGAGCACGCCACCGAGCAGGCGGATCACGGCCGGGTCTCCCCCCACCTTCAGCACCCCGTGCTCGTAGGCGGTGCGCCAGTGCTGCAGCTCGCTGTCGGCCAGGTCGTTGAAGTCGGCCCGGGGCAGCGAGAGCTCGATCCGCGCGTCCTCCGGCTCGCCCTTGGTGATCTCCGGGCCAGGCGAGCTGACCCGGTAGACCTGGACGTCGCCGCGGGCCCGCAGCTCGAGCCGCCCGACCAGCTTCAGCTTCGCCAGCGCCGGAACCTGCTCGATCAGCCGCTTGTAGGCGATCTCGATCAGATCTTGGGTGATCGACGACATGGGCCTCAGATCTTATGCCGCTGCAGCAGCTTCTTGCCGATCACCATGCGCTGGATCTCCGACGTGCCCTCGCCGATCAGCAGCAGCGGCGCGTCGCGGTAGAGGCGCTCGATCTCGT
>CAZARJ010000382.1:0-2125 GCA_964487515.1 uncultured Conexibacteraceae bacterium
CTTTAGGTGCCGGTGCTCGCGAGAGCTTGGGGGTTCGAGTCCCTCCGCCCGCATCTCCAGAGCTTCAGCGCTTCAGTCCGATGAATGAATCGAGGATCGCGACACCTCCTTGGTTCGAGATCGAGATGCTCCGCGGGGTTAACCGCAGGCCCGCGGGGCCGCTACGATCCGGCGCCCAGGGGCAGTAGCTCAATTGGCAGAGTTCCGGTCTCCAAAACCGGCGGTTCCAGGTTCGAGTCCTGGCTGCCCCGTTCGACCGCCATGGGCGGTGGCGATGGCGGCTACGGAGAGGCGGCAGTTGGCGGGAGAGGATGAGCGAGCTGCGCCCCGGGAGGAGGCCCCGCCCGCCCGCCTCGCGCAGGCCAGGCGCCTGCTCGGGCGGGGGCTCGGGCACGCCCTGACGCTGCTCGTCAACGCGGCCGGGGGGATGGGGCGGAACAAGGGCACCCAGTCCGCTGCCGGCATGTCCTACTACGCCCTGTTCTCCGTCTTCCCGGCCGCGATCGTCCTCGCCGCCGTCGCCGGCCTGATCCTGGACGACGCGGGCGCCCGCGCGGACGCCGTCGACTACCTCTTCCGCGAGCTTCCGGTGAGCACGGAGGACGGGCGGGGGAGCATCGACGATATGGTGCGCGGCGTGACCCGCAACGCGGGCGCGCTCGGGCTGATCGGCACGCTCGGCCTGCTGATCTCGGCGAGCGCCCTGATCAGCGCCACGCGGGCGGCGATCGACCGCATCTTCGGCGGTCCGGTGACGCGCGGGATGCTGCGTGGCAAGGCGCTCGACCTGCTGCTCGCGCTCGCCGCGGGGACGCTCTTTCTGCTCTCCTTCGCCGCCACCCTGATCGCCGGTCTGAGCCCCGACCTGGGGGGCGGGGTGCTGGACGCGATCGAGTCCGCCCTGACCGCGGGCGGCGCGCTGCTTCCGATCGCGATCAGCGCCCTTGTCTTCGCGGTCGGCTACACCGTCCTGCCGGTCGAGCGGCAGCGCCTGCGCGACATCTGGCCGGGCGTGCTGGTCGCCACGCTCGGCTACGAGCTCCTGAAGCGCGGCTTCTCCTTCTACCTGGACAAGTTCGCGGACTACAGCGCCATCTACGGATCGCTCGGCGCGGTGATCGCGTTCATGTTCTTCGTCTACCTGGCCTCGCTGGTCTTCCTCTTCGGGGCCGAGATCGCGGCCCTCTGGCCGCGGGTGCGGGCCGGGGAGCTCGACTCCGGCGACGACGACGGCGAGGGCGCCACGCTGGGTGAGCGCCTGCGCGAGCTCGGACACAGCCTGATCGCACGCAACCCCGCCGACCGGGGCGGGCGCCGCTGAGCTTCCAGCGGATGGAGGGGCGGGCCGCCGCGCCGTCGCGCCGCCCCCTACCGTGGCGGGATGCCGCTCGCCACCTCAGCCCCGACCCCGGCGCGCGGCGAGAGCTCGAGGCGCGCGATCCTGGTCGTCGCGATCTCCGCGATCGCGCTCGAGACGGCCCTGCTCGGGATGGTCGCGCCCCTGCTGCCGGAGATCGAGCTGCGGACCGGAGCCGGCGATGCGGCGCTCGGCCTGGCGATGGCCGCCTACGCGATCCCGATCGTGCTGATCTCGATCCCGGCGGGACGGGCCGCCGACCGCATCGGGCGGCGGCCGCTGCTGCTCGGCGGCCTGCTGCTCACCGGGGCGGGGTCGCTTCTGATCGCGGGCTCGGAATCCCTGCTGCCGCTGCTCGCCGGCCGGGCGGTGCAGGGGATCGGCTCGACCGGGAGCTGGGTTGCCGCGCTGGCTCTCGTCTCCGATCTCGCCCGCCCGGGGCGCAAGGGGGAGGCGATCGGCTTCGCCCTGTCCGCCAACAGCTTCGGGGCGATCGGCGGCCCCGCGCTCGGCGGCCTGGTCGGGGGCTCGATCTCCTTCGCCGCGCCCTTCGTTGCCGTGGCGGTGGTGGCGGTCGGCCTCTTCGCCGGGGGGCTGTTCGTGCTGCCGCGCGACCGGGGGGCGGCCCGGGTCGGGCCCGAGCCCGCCGGGGCCGATGCCCTGGCTGTCGTGCCGGAGCACGATGCCGGGCGGGCCGTCGAGCCGGTCCCGGAGGCCCTCGCGACGGGCGGGCGCGGCGCAGCCGCCCGGGGCGAGGTGCCCCAGGCC
>CAZARJ010000383.1:0-2122 GCA_964487515.1 uncultured Conexibacteraceae bacterium
GGAGCTGGCCGAGTTCTTCCGCCGCGCCCAGGGCGCGAGCCGCAAGGGCGGCGAGCAGGGCAAGGATCTGTTGCGGAGCAGGCTCGCGGGCTGACGGTCCCGCGACCGGCGGGTGGCCCGGGCGGGCCCAGCCCTCAGTCCGGCTCGCCCGGAGCCGCCTCCGCCGGCTGCGGATCGACCGCCGCCGCCGCCTCCAGCGTCGCGAAGAAGGTGCGGCGCAGGAGCTCGCGGACCTGCCCGCGCGTGAGGCTGCGGTCCTCGATCCAGTGCAGGACCGAGCCCTCGACGAAGAAGATCCAGCCCTGCACCGCGGCGGCGAGCGCGGGGGAGGCGAGGGGCGGGGCAGCCGCCCGCCAGCTCTGGATCGACGCGAGGACCATCTCGATCCGCTCCTGGCGCCCGGCCTCGAGCTTGGCCTGGATGGCCTCGTCGGTGCCGGCGCCGCGGTTGCGGAAGATCACCTCATACGCGGTCGAGTGCTCCTCGACGAAGCGGAGGAAGGCGTCGAGGCCGGCGTCGACCTGCTCGGCGGGCGAGCGCGCCGGATCGGGCAGGGTGAGGTCGAGCAGCTGCGCGTTCGCCTCCTCCAGGGCCGCGAGCACGAAGTCGGTCTTGGTCGGGAAGTAGTGGTAGAGGAGGCCCTTGGAGACCCCGGCCGCGGCGGCGATGTCGCTGATCGACACCTGGTCGTAGGGACGCTTGCCGAGCAGCTCGATCCCGGCGCGCAGGAGCTGCCCGCGGCGCTCGTCGGTGCTCAGCCGGGCGCCCCGGCGCTGAAGGTTGGAGGGCATCTCGATCAGTAAACACGCATATACTTGACCACGCGGTCAATAGATGTTAGAAGTCGACGCTATTGAACCTGCGGTCAACATCCGCCCGGCCCTGACTTGACCCGCACCGCCCCGGATCTGCCCCCGGAGCCGTTCGGCCCCCGGGCGCTGAACGTGGCCCGCTTCATGCTCCAGCCGGGGCGCTTCCTGGAGCGGGTCGCGGCCCGCCACGGCGAGTACGTGACGCTGCGCCTGTCGGCCTCGCGGACGATCGTCGTCAGCTCCGATCCGGAGGCGGTGAAGGTCGCGTTCACCGGCGATCCGGACAAGCTCCGCGCGGGGGCCGGGAACGTCGTCCTGCGCCCGCTGCTCGGCTCGCGCTCGGTGCTGCTTCTGGACGGGCCCGAGCACCTGCGCCAGCGCCGGCTAATGCTCCCCGCCTTCCACGGCGAGCGCATGCGCCGCTACGGCTCGATGATGGCCGAGGTCGCCGAGCGCCACCTCGCCGGCTGGCCGCAAGGGAGCGGCTTCCCCGCCCACCCGACGATGCAGGCGATCACCCTCGAGGTGATCCTGCGCGCGGTCTTCGGGGCCCGCGCGGAGGGCGAGATCGAGCGCCTGGGCCGGCCCGTCAAGCGCCTGCTCGACGCGCTCGCCAACCGCCCGCTGCTGCTCGCGCTCCAGGTGACCAGCTCCGAGGCGCCGCGCCGGCTCAGCCCCTGGGGCTGGGTCAACGGCCTGATCGCCGCCGCCGACGCGGTCATCTTCGAGCAGATCGGGGCGCGGCGGGCGGACCCGGGCCGCGCGCAGCGCGAGGACGTGCTCTCGATGCTGCTCGGGGCGCGCGACGAGGAGGGCGCGCCGCTCAGCGACGCGGAGCTGCGCGACGAGCTGCTGACGCTGCTGGTCGCCGGCCACGAGACGACGGCCACGGCGCTCTCCTGGACCCTGGAGCGCCTCGTCCGTCACCCGGCGGCGCTCGAGCGGCTGCTCGCCGAGCAGCGCGGCGCGGCCGCCGAGGAGCTCGGCGGGGGCGAGTACCTGGAGGCGGTGATCACCGAGAGCCTGCGCCTGCGGCCGGTCGTGCCCGGGATCGCGCGCTATCTGACCGAGCCCGTGCGGATCGGCTCCCGGACGCTGCCCGCGGGCGTCCATCTGAGCCCCTCGATCTATCTTCTGCACCGGCGGCCCGACCTCTATCCCGACCCGACCGCCTTCAGGCCGGAGCGCTTCCTCGGCCGCCGCCCGGGGACCTACGAGTGGATCCCGTTCGGGGGTGGCATCCGGCGCTGCCTGGGGGCGAGCTTCGCGCTCTACGAGATGCGGATCGTGCTGGCGACGATCATGCGCCG
>CAZARJ010000384.1:0-2105 GCA_964487515.1 uncultured Conexibacteraceae bacterium
CGGCCGCCCGCGCCGGACGCCGCGCTGTCCGCTCCGCCCGCCGCCGCCCGCGCGTGCTCGCGCAGCCCGGCGCGGACGTGGCGCTTGCGCAGCCACTCGGCCGCGTAGTAGCTGCCGATCACGAAGGCGAAGGCCCCGGCCTGGGCGAGCAGGCTCTCCACGGTCGGGAAGATCCCGAGCCAGGTTCCCATCCAGAGCGGGAAGTCGGCGTCGATCGGCGTGATCCCGAGCCAGCCGACGCCCTGCAGGGTGCGGACCGTGTTGCCGACCAGGACGACGAGCACGAGCGAGATCAGCACCCCGGTCACGATCAGCAGCCGCTTGTAGGGCAGCTTGCGCTCCAGGGCGAAGGTGAGCGCGCCGACCGCGGCGACTCCGACCAGCCCGGCCCCGACCCCGGCGAGCACGACTCCGGTCCCCGAGCTGAGCTGTAGGGCCTGCAGGAAGAGGACCGTCTCGAAGCCCTCGCGGAAGACGCTGGTGAACCCGAGCACGTAGAGCCCCGCGATCGTCCCGACAGCGGCGCCGGCGCCCTCGGCGAGCAGCTCCTTGCCGCGCTTGCGGTGCCCGGCGATCCAGGTCGTCCAGTAGACCTTGTGGAAGAACCAGTTGAGCACCAATAACAAGACCGCGATCGCGACCAGCCCGACCACCGCCTCGAGCTTCTCGCCGTACTGCGAGAGCGAGTCGAGCAGCAGGACGGCGGCGACGTAGAGCAGGGCGCTGGCGGGCAGGGCGAGCAGGGCGCCGCGCAGGATCGGCTTGCGCAGCTCGCGCTTGGTCCCGATCATGCTGGCCGTGATCGCGGCGATGATCAGGATCGCCTCGAGCCCCTCCCGGAAGACGATCAGCCCGGCGTTGGTGATCACGGTGCCGGCGCTCTCGCCCTCGCCCGTCTTCGCCTGTGCCGCGGCCAGCGAGTCGTTCAGCGCCAGCCGCGTCTCACGCACCTCCCGCGCTCCCGCCTGGTCGGCGATCTGTCCCGCGAGCCCGTCGTGCTCGCCGGTGCCGTACCACATCAATCCCTCGATCTCGGTGGCCAGGCCCGGGTCGAAGGCGCGCAGCTTGATCTCGGGGCCGAACTCGAAGAAGGCGTAGGCGGTCAGGCGCGCCTGCTCGGCCGTCTGCGGCTCGCCGGCCGCGATCGCCGCCTCCATCTGGTCGAGGCTGATCTGCACGAGGTCGTAGTCGGCGTCGTCGGTCGACTGCTGCCAGCGCTCGGGGAAGCTCGCGTCGATCGTCGAGCGGGCGCGGTCGTGGGCGCCCTCGATCGTCTCCAGCGGGACGACCTCGCCGCCCTCGTTGGCGTCGTCGAGGTAGCCGGACAGCTCGTCGACCGTCCCCTCGAGCTCGGCGAGCGCCCCCGGGTCGGACTTCTCCAGCTCCGGGGAGAGGTCGCTGAGGGCGGACGCGGCGGCGTCGGCGAAGGCGATCGCCTCGGTGATCTCGAACGGGGTGGTGACGCGGGTGCCGGAGACGCCGTGGTCGTACTCGACCGGGATCAGATCGAGGAAGCGGATCAGCTGCTGGGCGCGGCGGGCCTGCTCCTCGGGGGTGAAGGGCGCTGCGGTGAAGTGGTCCAGGAGCCCGTCGGCGCGCTCGATCGCGGCGGGCAGGCGGTCGGGGTCGGCGGCCAGCCGGGGCAGGGCGGCGAAGGCGCGGTCGGCGCGGCGGCGGGCCTCGGCGCCGCGCTGCTCGCCGTACTCGGGCGCGAGCAGCCGCCAGTAGCCGGCCGCGACCGCCGTCGACTCGGCGGCGGCGGGCATGTAGCCGCGCTCGCTCTCGGTGGCCGCCTCGTCGAGATACTCGAGCGTGCGCGCCTGGTAGGCGTCGAGGAGGTCCTTGCGGATCTGCGTGACCGCGGCGCCGGGCTCGATCTCGTCGGCGGCGAGCTGCTGCAGCGCCTCGGTCGCGTCGACGCCGGGCCGGGTGAAGCGGGTCGCCTGGCGGAAGTCGCGGATCAGCAGCCAGCGCTGCGCCGGCCCGGCGTGGCCGGCTGCCGCAGCGGCGGTCGTGACCGCGTAGGCGCCGGTGCGCAGGGCCGCCACCGCGGTCCCGTAGGCGCCGGCCAGGGCGACGGGGTTCCCCGCGCCCGCCGCCCGGCG
>CAZARJ010000385.1:0-2098 GCA_964487515.1 uncultured Conexibacteraceae bacterium
GCGCGCCGCCGCCGAGCTGCGCGAGGAGCTCGCGCGCCGCCGGGCCGAGCTCGAGGAGCGCTTCGAGGCGCGTGGGCGCAAGGCCGAGGCCGACCTCGAGGCGCGCCGCCGGCGGCTCGAGGAGGGTCTCGAGCAGCGGGCGCGCGAGCTCGACGCGCGGATCGCCGCGCGCGAGGACGGCTTCGAGGAGGAGCTGGAGCAGGTGCGCGCGCTCGGGCGCCGCGAGACCGCCGTCGAGGCCAAGGCCCGCGGCGAGGCCGAGCGCGAGCTGAAGCTCGCCGAGCGGCGGCTGCAGAAGCTGGCCGACCAGCTCGCCGAGGAGGTCGAGCGCCGCGCCCGCTACGAGGCCGAGCGGCGCCTGGCCGGCGAGGCCGAGCGACTCGAGCGGCAGGCGATCGCGAACGCCGAGGCGGCCCGCAGGAAGGCCGCCAAGGAGGCCGAGAAGGAGGCCGCGCGGCTCGCCGCCGAGGCCCAGGCCGAGGCCCGGGAGCGGCGCCAGGAGCTGGAGCGGGAGCTACGCGAGCGCACCAGCCGCGAGGCCGCCCTCGCGGGCGAGCGCGCCCGCCGCGAAGCGCTCGGCTGAGCCCCGCTCAGCCCGCCGGCAGCTCGTCGCCCTCGTGGGCCTGCAGGACGTCCTCGCCCTCTTCGCCGGTGCGGATCCGGATCGCCTCCTCGACCGGGAGGACGAAGATCTTGCCGTCGCCGATCGAGCCGGTGCGGGCGTGGCGGAGGATCGTCTCGACCACCAGCTCCTTGTCGGCGTCGTCGACCACGCACTCGACCTTGAGCTTCGGCCGCACGTTGACGGTCAGGCTGGCGCCGCGATAGTGCTCCACCAGGCCCTTCTGCCGGCCCGACCCCTTCACCTCCGTGATCGACAGCGACGGGATGCCCCGCTCGAGCAGGTCGCGACGGATCGGCTCGAACGCCTCATGCCTGATGAACGCCTCGATCTTCTTCATCTCCACACCTCCTTGACTCATGCTTGCGACGTCGCTGCCGGGGAAGCGGGCGGCTCCGCCAGCGGCGTCCCGGCGACCTGCGGGACATGGTTGCCGACTGGATACTCCTCTTGCGGGATGAAGGCCTCCGGGTAGCCGTACATCCCGTGCGTGGAGATGTCGAGCCCGGCCGCCTCCTCCTCGGCGCTGACCCGGAGCCCGACCGTCGCCCGGATCGCGGCGAAGGTCGCGTACGAGAGGCCGAGGACCACGACGAAGGTCGCGCCCACGGCGAGCGCCTGGACGGCGAGCTGGCCCAGCGCGGAGCCCGCCGCGGCGTCGCCGGTGAGCGCGTACCAGAGGCCCGCCGCGGCCCCGTCGTCGGCGGGCACCAGGCGCGGGGAGCCGAGCAGGCCGACCGCCAGCGTCCCCCAGATCCCGGCCAGGCCGTGGGCGGAGAGGGCGCCGACCGGATCGTCGAGCCAGCGCTCGATCGCGAGCACGCCGAAGACGACGATCACGCCCGCGGCCAGGCCGATGACCGGCGCCGCCCAGTACTCGACGAACCCGGCGCCGGCGGTGATCGCGACCAGCCCGGCGATCGCCCCGTTGGCGGCCATGCCGACGTCGAGGGCGCCGGTGCGCAGGTAGACGACGCCGAGCGCCCCCAGCACGCCGGCCGCCGCGGCGAGCTGCGTGTTCAGCATCACCTCGCCGAAGAACGCGCCCTCGGTGCCGAAGGTCGAGCCGCCGTTGAAGCCGAACCAGCCGATCCAGAGCACCATCACCCCGAGGCCGACGAGCGGCATCGAGTGGCCGGGGATCGCCCGCGGCTTGCCGTCGGAGCCGTACTTGCCCTTGCGCGCGCCCAGCAGCAGCAGCGCCGCGAGCCCGCCCACCGCGCCGGTGAGATGCACCACCGAGGAGCCGGCGAAGTCGAGCACCGGGCGGCCGCCGACGTCGGAGAGCAGCCCGCCGCCCCAGACGCTGTGGGCGATAAGCGGGTAGATCAGGGCGCCGAAGACCGCCGCGTAGATCACGTAGGCGCCGAACTTGATCCGCTCCAGGGTCGTTCCCCAGACGATCGCCAGCGAGACGGCGGCGAAGGCCATCCCGAACAGCATCAGCATCGCGTCGGAGGAGCCCACCGTGATCCC
>CAZARJ010000386.1:0-2096 GCA_964487515.1 uncultured Conexibacteraceae bacterium
GCGTCGCCGCGCCGCGGCCGCCGAGCACGCGGGCGCGGCGCAGGCGCAGGCCGCCGGTGCGCTCGACGTAGCGGGCCGAGCGCCACAGGTCGACCCACTTGCCGCGCGGCAGATACAGCCGCCGCTCGCGCGCGCCCGGCTCGAGCACCGGCGCGGCGAGTAGGTCGGGGCCGAAGAGGAACTCGTCCTCGCGGGCGGTGGCGCGCCGGTCGTTCGGATAGGCGAGCGCCAGGTGCCGCATGATCGGCGTCCCGTCGCGGCGGTAGGCCGCCTCGGCGGCGCGCACGTACGGGTAGAGCTGGGTGCGGAGCTTCGCGTAGCGGCGCCAGTTGCCGAGCTGGCCCTCGTCCCAGACCTGCGGCCGCTCCTTGGCCGGGATTGCGATCCCGTTCGCCTGCGTGCGCATTACGCCCGAGACGGCGCCGAGCTGGACCCAGCGGGTGAGCAGCTCGGGCGAGAGGCTGTTGTCGAAGAGGGCGAAGAAGCCGCCGATGTCCGAGCCCCAGGTGCTGATCCCCGACAGCCCCATCGTGAGCCCGTTCGCGACCGCCGAGGCGAGCCCGTCGAAGCCCCAGGCCGTGGTCGGATCGCCGCCCCAGACGATCGGCGCGCAGGGCGCCTGGCCGGTGAAGCCGGAGCGCACGTAGCGGGCCAGCGCGCGCCCCACGGCGTCGTTGAGCTCCTGCGCGGCGCAGTGGTACTGGACCGGGTAGAGGTTGTGCATCTCGGTCCCGAGCATCCCGTTCGCCGAGCGCGAGTCCAGCGGCGTGTACTCGCCGAAGTCCTCCATCCAGCCGTCGTAGCCGTCGCTCACCGCCTCGCGCAGCAGCTCCCCGTACATGTCGCGCCCCGCGGCCGCCGAGAAGTCGAACTGGCCGACCATGAACTGGGTGTCGGTGCTGTAGTGGTACTCGTAGGGATCGCCCGCCCCGTTCTCGGTCAGGGCGCCGCGCGCGACCGCCTCCGCGTAGCGGTCCGGGTAGGTCGTGCAGATCATCGGGTTGAAGTAGGTCGTCACCGCGAGCCCGCGGGAGTGGAACCAGCCGGTAGCCTCGCGCTGCTCGTCGCGGCGGCCGAGCTGATCGCCGCAGGGCAGGTAGTGGAGGTAGGTCTGCGCGACCGAGAGCGGCGCGTCGGCCTGCTGCAGCGCCTCGATCTGCGCCCGCTCGTCCCCGGACGGCTGCACCCACGGGCCCAGGAACCAGGGCGCCGCGTGCGGCTGGCGCCCCGTCGCCGCGGTGAAGCGGCGCAGCGCGTCGGCGGGCCGCGGTCCCGCGAAGACCCGCAGCGAGAGCTCGCGCGGGGCGGGCGCGCCCGCTCCCTGCGGCTGGTTCGGCGGCGCCGCTGTGACCTCCACGCTCCAGGCGCGCTCGCGATCGCTGCCGAGCCGGAAGTAGCTCGTCTCCGTGTTGTCGACCAGCACCCCGTAGCCCGCCGTCGAGAGCAGCCAGGGAATCGGGTAGTAGGTCGCGTCGTCGCGCTGCTGGTAGCCCCAGGGCGGCACGAAGGAGGCGATGATCCCGCGCTCGTTCTCCGGGTAGGCGCCCTCGCCGACGTAGCTCTCGACCACGTTGCCGCGCTGGTCGACGGCGTTGGAGCGCTCCCCGAAGCCCAGGTAGCGCTCCGCGGGCGGGGCCGAGAAGCCGATGCCCAGGGCCGTCACGTCGTCGCGCGAGCCAAGGACCGAGGCCTGCATCCGGATCACGCCGGGCCGGTCCGGCGTCAGCACGACGCGCATCCGGCGGCCGCCCGGGTCGGTGGTCGCCAGGCGCGCCTCGACCACGCCCCGGGCCCGGCGCCGGATCGAGACGACCCCGGTCGCGCGGCGCCAGGCGTCGCCGGCGCGGAAGCCGAGCGCGCCCGCCGGCCCGGCGCCCGTGCCGGGAAGCTCCTGCAGGACGCGCTCGCCGCGGCGGTCGCTGAAGGTGAGCTGCCAGCCGCTCCCGCCGGTGGTGGCCTTCAGCGCCCCGGCGGAGACGGTGGCCGCGCCGGCCGGCTGGGCCGCGACCGCGGCGCCCGCCGCGAGCGCGGCGCCGAGGACCGAGCCGATCAGGCGCGCTCGCAGTAAGGAGCCGTTGACGCAGACCCGCATCGGG
>CAZARJ010000387.1:0-2084 GCA_964487515.1 uncultured Conexibacteraceae bacterium
ACCAGGAGGGTGAGCATCGTCCCGGCGATCGCCAGGCCGACGACGTCGAAGACGGTCAGATCGACGCCGGCGAGGTGGAAGTCGAGCCCGACGTTCAGCGCCAGGAAGGTGTTCAGAAGGATCAGGATCAGCCTGATCTCGGTCGGCCCGATGCGCCCGTAGCCGATGCTGAAGCGGCCGAAGGCGAAGCTCTCCAGGTAGACGTTGATCGAGAGGATCAGGTAGGCGACGACGATTAACGTGCCGACCGAGAGCAGCATGTAGGGGCTGAGCCCGAGGCCGATCCCGATCGCCGCCGTGGACACCGCGTCGACGAGGTGGTCCAGGTAGTAGCCATAGGTCGGGCGCTCGATCTTCCGCACCCGGGCCAGCGTCCCGTCGAGCGAATCGCCGAGCCACTGCACGACGAGCAGGCCGCTGGCCAGCCAGAGCCAGCCGTTGCCGTCGTTGGAGAGCTGGTAGGCGACCGCGACCGCGAAGGCGGCCAGGACGCCGACCGCCGTCATGTCGTCGGGCAGGATCCAGCGCGGCAGCTTCCCCGCCAGCCAGCGCAGGAACCGCTTCTCCGGCGCGGCGAGCAGGAAGCTCTCCTCCCGCTCCGCCTCGACGGCCGCCTCCTTGCGCGCACTCCCCTCGCTCACCCCGCGAGCTTATGCGCTCCCCCGGCGCGGTCGACCGCGTCGATATATATCCCGGGCGCTTGCCGGTATATACGCGGACCGATACTCTTCCCATATGACGACTGACAGCCCAGCACGCTCCAGAGCCGTTCACCGGACGACGATCGATATCGAGATCAGCCCCTACGAGCGGGCGCGTGAGGCGCTCGGCACGCGCGGCTACAAGGACACCGTCAACGAGGCGCTCCGGGCGGTCGATCGAGCGGCCCAGCTACGCCGAGGCGCTGACTTGATTCGCGCCGGCGGGCTGGATCTGACGACGCCTGAGGAGCTCGAAGAGCTTCGCGCGTCCGGCCGATAACGCCCCTTGGCGCGCTTCCTGGCCGACACTTCGATCTGGAGCTGGGCGAATCGGCCCGAGCGTCCGGACATTCGCGCCAAGCTGGCGGAACGATTCGAGCGCGGGGAGATCGTCACCTGCGCACCGGTGATCCTCGAAGCCCTGCACCGTCCGCGGAGCGGCGAAGAGTACGCGGCGCTCTACAGGCGGCTCTTTGCGCCGATCGTCTGTCTCCCTCTCACTGCGGAGGTCGGCGAGCGGGCGATTCAGATCCAGCGGGAGATGGCGCAACCCAAGCACGGCAACCATCTGCGTCCCGCCGTCGACTATCTAATCGCGGCAACCGCGGAGCTCGCCGACACAGCGGTTGTGCTCTGGGCTTTCGACAAGGACATGCGGATCATCGCCGAGCACACGGGGCAACCTTGTGAGGCCGAGACCTCCACCGGCCCCGGGCATTAGACCCTTATCTCCCACCGATCGGTGAGGGAGCTACCATATATCCATATGGATATCGGCTCGGAGATCAGACGGGCCCGGAGCCGTGCCGGGCTCAGCCAGGTGGAGCTCGCGGACGCCGCAGCCACATCGCAGGCCACGCTGTCGGCATACGAGCGGGGACGGAAGATGCCCGCCGCCGACACGCTCACCCGAATCCTCGCCGCCGCCGGCACCCGGCTTCAGCCCGCGCCGATGCGACGCGTGATCACGCCCACCCCGGCCGAGCTGAGCCGTCGCGGACGCACCCTGGGCCGCGTCCTGGAGCTGGCCGCCGAGCTGCCGACGAGGCACCGCCGCGAGCTCGGCTTCCCACGCCTCCCGGTTCCCGCTCCGCATGACGCTCGCTGAACGAGTAGTCGCGATCCACCGGGCGCTCGCCGAGGCGGGTCTCGAGCATGCGTTCGGCGGTGCGCTCGCCCTCGCCTTCTGGACGCTCGACCCGCGCGGCACCAGCGACATCGATGTGAATGTCTTCTGCCCCTCCTGCGAGCCCCAGGCCGTGCTCGAGGCGCTCCCCAAAGGCATTTCCTGGAACGACAAGGTGGCGGACGCACTCGCCCGAGAAGGTCAAGCGCGGCTCTGGTGGGACGAGACGCCCGTCGACCTGTTCCTCGATTACGCCC
>CAZARJ010000388.1:0-2071 GCA_964487515.1 uncultured Conexibacteraceae bacterium
TCCTCCCGGGCACCTCGCAGGAGTGGAACGGGATCATCCGCCACGGCGCGAAGCTGCTCTACGCCTTCACCGAGGCGACGGTGCCGAAGCTGACGGTGGTCACCCGCAAGGCCTACGGCGGCGCCTACGACGTCATGAACTCCAAGCACATGCTCGCCGACTTCAACTTCGCCTGGCCCACGGCGGAGGTCGCGGTGATGGGCCCCGAGGGCGCGGTGAACATCATCTACCGCAAGGACATCGCCAACTCGCCGACGCCCGACGAGCGGCGCCAGAAGCTGATGGACGACTACAAGGCCCGCTTCGCGAACCCCTATTCGGCGGCCGAGCGCGGCTACATCGACGACGTGATCGAGCCGCGCGAGACACGCCCGAAGCTGATCCGCGCCCTGCGCACGCTGCAGACCAAGCGCGTCCCGCAGCCGCAGCGCAAGCACGGCAACATCCCGCTCTGAGATCGCGGGCCGGGTCGTCGCGAGCCATGGGGTCGCCGGGCCGTTGCGAGCCGCGGGGACGCCGCGCCCCGGCCGGCGTGCGGTCGCGGCCGCGGAGCTCGTGGCCGGCGACCCCGATCGCACCTGCGGGCGCCGTTCACGTCGCCTCAGGCCCACGACCCGACGCAACGCAGCGGCGCTGCCGCTAGCTTCTTCGCACGAAAGCGGTCCGGCTCTTCTGACGCACCCTCGCCCATCGTGAGCGACAGCAAAGCAACGACCTCCGACCCCGGGAAGCTGGCGCGCTCCGCGACCGGGATCCCGGTCATCCCGGTGCTCGACGGCTTCCGTGGGCTCGCGGTGATGGCGATCGTCGTCTTCCACCTGCTGCCGACCAGCGGCCTGCTGGCCCGCCTCCCCGACTCCGCCCTCACCGACATGGCGGTGGGCGCGCTGCCGCGGATGATCGACGTGCTCTTCATCATCAGCGGCTTCGTCCTGTTCATGCCGACGATCGCCCAGCGCGGCCGGTTCGGCGACGTCGTCGCCTACGCGATCCGGCGCGCGGCCCGCATCCTGCCGACTTACTACCTGGTGCTCGTCGTCGTCGCCCTGTTGCTGTTCTTCGTCCCGGCCATCGGCCTCCCCGTCCCGACGCCGTTCGAGCTCGGGATGCACGTGACGATGCTGCAGTCCCCGTTCCGGCTCGCCGACCCCGGCTTCCCGATCGGGCTCGGGCTCGACGGTGCCCTGTGGACGATCTCGACCCTGGTCTGCTTCTACATCGTCCTGCCGGTGATCGCCAAGCCCTACTATCGCCATCCGCTGCTCGGGCTGCTGATCGCGGGCGCGATCACCGTCCTCTGGCGTGAGGTCGTCGACCAGCAGATCCTGCCGTTGGGACCGAACGGAGCGTCCGTGCAGCTCCCCTACTGGGCCTGGCACCTCGGCCTCGGGATGACGGCCGCCTGGGCCTACTACCGGCTGCACGAGGGCGGGCTGATCGAGCGCTTCCGGAGCTGGGCGCCCTACCTGCAGGCCTTCGCGCTCGCCGGCATGCTGCTCGTCCTCTACGCACGTCCCGCCCCGTTCCACGACGAGCTCCTCGCGGCGGTCGTCGCCTCGAGCCGCTCGCTGGCGGTCGCGATCGCCTTCCCCGCGCTGCTCACCCTGTTCATCCTCGCGACCGCGGAGGCGCCGCGCTTGGCCCGCGCCGGGCTCGACAGCAGGCCGGCGCGCACGCTCGGGGACGCCAGCTACGGCGTCTACATGATCCACCTGCCGATCGCGCTCGTCGCCGTCCATCTCAGCCTCTTGCCCGACAACCCGTCGCCCTGGCGGATCCCGGTCGAGTTCGGCGCCGTGATCGCGCTCTCGATCCTCTTCGGCTGGCTGGCCTTCCAGTACGTCGAGCGGCCGATTCGCCTGCGCGCCCGTGCCTGGGCCTACCGCCGCTCGCGCTCGGCGCCCACCGCGGAGGTGGCCGGCGCCCCGGCGCCCGGCCCGGCGGCGATCGTGAGCCCCGCGACGCTCCCGAGCTCCGCCGCCGCTGGCGATGGCGATGATGCCGGCAGAGCCGCCGGCGAGGCGCACCCGTCCCCCGAGCCCCGCCCGTCTGGAGCCACATGAGCCCGCCG
>CAZARJ010000389.1:0-267 GCA_964487515.1 uncultured Conexibacteraceae bacterium
GTGCGTGGGGGACGCTCGGTGAAGGCGCCAGGCCCGTGCACGCGGCGAGCGTGCGGGGGACGTTCGGTGAGGGCGCCGGGCCCGCGCCGGCGGCGAGCGGCAAGTCTCCGGCCGGGACGGTCTCGGCCCGGCGGCGGTCGACACGATCGCGCACCGGCGGCTGGCAGGGTCACGGCGCAGTGAGCGAGCACGTCTCGATCGAGCGTGACGGCGCGGCGGCGGCGCGGGCGGCGCTCGAGTCGTGCGTGCTCGGCGGCGGGGTGGCGG
>CAZARJ010000389.1:277-2064 GCA_964487515.1 uncultured Conexibacteraceae bacterium
CGAGACCTCGCCGGCGTCGAGCGCGTCGTCACCGGCGAGCGGGCGGCGGGCGCCCGGTGAGCGAGCTGGTCTCGATCGCGCGCGACGGCGCCGCCGCGGCGCGGGCGGCGCTCGCCTCCTGCGTGCTCGGCGGCGGGGTGGCGGTCTTCCCCGCCGACGGCGTCTACGGCCTCGCCTGCGATCCGCTGCGGGCGGCCGCCATCGCCCGCATCCACGAGCTCAAGGGCCGCGACGAGGGCAAGCCGTCGGCCGTCATGTACTTCTCGCCGCTGGCGATGCGCGAGCTGCTCAGCGGCCTTGGCGAGCGCTCCCGCGAGGCGGTCGCGGCGCTCCTGCCCGGCCCCCTGACCCTGGTCCTCGCCAACCCCGAGCGCCGCTACCCGCTCGCCTGCGGGGCGACGCCGGAGCGGATCGGCGTGCGCCTGATCGAGGGCCCGCTGGCCGGCCTGAGCTGCCCCGTCTTCCAGACGAGCGCCAACCGCAGCGGCGCCGCGCCCGTCGCGTCCTTCACCGAGCTCGACCCGGGCCTCGTCGAAGGCGCCGACCTGGCGATCGACGGCGGCGAGCTCGCGGGGACCCCCTCCACGGTGATCGACCTGAGCGAGGTCGACAGCGCCGGCACTTGGCGCATCCTCCGCGAGGGCGCGGTGCCCGCCACCGACCTGGAGCGCCGCCTGGCGCGATTCGAACGCCCCACCTGAGCCCGGTGGCATCGCGATCGGCCGGGATACCGGCAGTGCACGCCCCAGCGGCCCGGCCGGCGGAGCGGCAGACCCCCGAGTCCTGAGCCGCGGTGGCATGTCGTTTGGCCGGGATACCGGCAATGCACGCCCCAGCGGAAGGGGACTCCCGCGGGGGTGCGTGGGGTTCCGGGCGTGGCCGTCGGGATCGGCTCCGGCTGCGTTGCTATCGTCGCGCCGGTGCGGATCGCGATCGGTTCTGATCACGCGGGCTTCGCCCTGAAGAGCGCGGTGGCGCCCTCGCTTGCTGCCGCCGGCCACGAGCTGATCGACGTGGGCACCGACTCCGAGGAGTCGGTCGACTATCCGGACCCCGCGGCGCGGGCCGCGCACCTGGTCGAGTCCGGGGAGGCGGAGCGCGCGGTGCTCGTCTGCGGCTCGGGGGTCGGGGTGGCGATCGTGGCCAACAAGGTGGACGGCGTGCGCGCCGTCAACGCCCACGATGCCGAGGAGGCGGAGATGAGCCGCCGCCACAACGACGCGAACGTCCTCACCCTCGCCGGCCGGCGGCTGGAGGCGGGCGAGGCGGCGCCGATCCTGCGGGCGTTCCTCGAGACGGCATTCGAGGGCGGCCGCCACGCCCGGCGCGTCGCCAAGATCGCGGCGCTGGAGCACGGCGGGAGCGGGGCTCCCGCGACCCCGGCCGGTGTCGCGCCGAACGGCGCCGGCGACGCGCTGGAGGCGCAGCCTGCGAGCGTGGCAGCGGGCGCGGAGGGCGCCGCGGCTACAAACGGCGCCGCGCCTACAAACGGCGCCGCGGCCGGAAACGGCGCCGCGGCATGAGCGAGCTTCCGGAGACGGGAACCACGCCGCTGGACTTCCAGACCGCGCCGCTGGCCGAGGTCGACCCCGAGATCGCGACGGTGCTGGACCGCGAGCTGGCCCGCCAGCAGGGCACGCTGGAGATGATCGCCTCCGAGAACTTCGTGCCCCAGGGCGTGCTCGAGGCGGCCGGCTCGGTGCTGACCAACAAGTACGCCGAGGGCTACCCCGGCAAGCGCTACTACGGCGGCTGCGAGGAGGTCGACGTCGCCGAGCAGCTCGCGA
>CAZARJ010000390.1:0-2062 GCA_964487515.1 uncultured Conexibacteraceae bacterium
CCGGACGGCCGACGGCGGGACCGTCGCCGCGCTCGCGCTCCCCGCGCGCCCGGAAGGTCGATGAGCAGGAGGGCGCGGGCGGCGTGCTTCGGGCTCGTGGCGCTCCTCTGCGCGGCCGCGTCGGCCCGGATCGCCTCCGGCTACCGGGAGCGGGTGGACGCGCAGCTCGGCGCGACGCGCGACGTCGTCGTGGTCACGAAGGCGCTGCCCGCGGGCCGGCCGCTGCGGGCGCGGGATGTCCGCGGCCGGCTGGAGCGGCGCCGGGTGCCGGTCAGGTTCCTGCCGCCGGACGCCTTGCTCAGCCCGTCGGAGGCGCTCGGGCGGCGCCCGGTCGCGACGATCCCGGCGGGCTCCTACCTGCTGGCCTCGCAGCTACGCACGGGGACCCGGCGCCCGGCGCCGCAGCCCGCGATCGGCAAGCGCCGCCACCCGGTGTCGATCGCGGTCACCGGCGCTTCGGCGCTGGCCCGGGGCCCCGGCGCCTCGCGCGTCGACGTGGTCGTCACCGGCGAGCCGGTCACGGGCGGGCGGGCGCGAGCCCGGGTGGCGGCCGCGGGCGTGCGGTTGCTCGCCCTGGAGCGCGCCTCCACGGACCGCGCCGGGCCGGGCGGGGACAGCTGGACCGCGACGCTGGCGCTGCGCCGGTCGCAGGCGCTGAGGCTGATCGAGGCCGAGAGCTTCGCCCGCGAGGTGCGGCTGATCCCCGCGGCGGGGGCCGGGAGGGGAGGGCCGTGATCGACGTCGCGGAGCGGATCGCGGACCTCGCCACCGAGCTGCGCGGGGAGCTGGTCGAGCGCCGGCACGCGCTCGCCGTGCGCGGCGCCGCCCCGCCGCTCGCCGAGACGGTCGCGGAGCTGGTCGCCGAGCGGGCGGCGGTGCTCCCGGCCGCGAGCCGGGAGCGGCTCGCGGCCCGGATCGTGCGCGACGCGGTCGGCCTGGGTCCGCTCGAGGAGCTCTTCGCCGATCCCGAGGTCGAGGAGGTGCTCGTCAACGGGCCGGGCGAGGTCTGGACCGAGCGTCGCGGCCGCCTCGAGCGCAGCGGGATCAGCTTCGGCGGCGAGCAGCAGCTCCGCGACGTGATCGAGCGCATCCTAGGGCCGGTCGGCCGGCGCGTCGACGAGCTGACCCCGATCGCCGACGCGCGCCTCGCCGACGGCTCGCGGGTGAACGTCGTGATCCCGCCGCTGGCGGTGGACGGGCCGGCGCTCTCGATCCGGCGCTTCACCGCGCTGCGGCCCGGCCCGGAGGAGCTGGTGCGCCGCGGGGCGTTCAGCGCTGAGCTGATGGAGCTGCTGGGGGACGCCGTCGCGGCGCGCCGCAACCTGATCGTCAGCGGCGGCACGGGGTCGGGCAAGACGACCGTCCTGAACGCGCTCAGCTCCTTCATCGGCGCCGGGGAGCGGGTGGTGACGATCGAGGACGCCGCCGAGCTGCGCCTGCGCCAGCCGCACGTCGTCCGGCTGGAGAGCAGGCCGGCGGGGATCGAGGGCGCGGGCGGGATCACGATCCGCGACCTGGTCCGCAACGCCCTGCGCATGCGCCCCGACCGGATCGTGATCGGCGAGGTGCGCGGCCCGGAGGCGATGGACCTGCTCACGGCGCTCAACACGGGCCACCGGGGGGCGCTCTCGACCGTGCACGCGAACGGGCCCGAGGACGCGCTGCGCCGGATCGAGACGCTGGCGATGATGGCCGGGCTCGGGGTCCCGCACGCCGTCGTGCGCGAGCAGCTCGTGCGGGCCCTCGATCTCGTCCTGCACCTGGAGCGCGCGCCCGGGGGCGAGCGCCGGGCCGCGCGGCTGGCCGAGGTGCGGACGGGCGATCCGCAGGCGGAGGTGTGCGAGCTCTGGCGCCGGGACCCGGACGCCGGCGCCGGGGACGAGGAGGCGGGGGACGGCTGATGGAGGCCGCGCTGCCGATCCTGCTGGCGGGCCTGGGCGGGGCGGCGATCGCCCTCGCGCTGCGCGAGGGGGCGGCGGTCGCCGCGCCCCTGGTCGATGCCCTCGGCGAGGCGGGGCGGGCGCTCGCCCTAGCCGGACGGGAGAACCGCTCCCCGAGCGAG
>CAZARJ010000391.1:0-2050 GCA_964487515.1 uncultured Conexibacteraceae bacterium
CCGCGCCTGCCCGCTCGGCGCCTGCGACGGCTCCGGCTGGATCGTCGGCGACGACGGCGCGGCGCGCGGCTGCGAGTGCCGGCAGCGCCGGATCGAGCGCGTCCGCTCGCGCGGCATGCAGGGCAGCCTGCCGCGCCGCTTCCGGGGCGTCTCCTTCGACCGCCCGCCCGTCTCCGACATGGCCGCCCGGCCGGGCTTCAGCGCGACCGTGAACCGGGTCCGCGAGATCTGCGAGACGATCGACGCGCGCCTCGACGCCGGCGACGGCGCCTGGCTGATGGGCGACGTGGGCACCGGGAAGACGTCGCTGGCGATGCTGATCTCGAAGGCCGCCCTGGCCGCCCACCGCAGCGTCGCGATCTACTCGCTGCCGCGCCTTCTGGCCCGCATCCGGCGCACCTACGACGCCGAGGCGGGGGAGGAGGGCTACCTCTCCTTCTTCGACCGCCTGAGCTCGGTCGACCTGCTCCACATCGACGACCTCGGCGCCGAGAAGCGCAGCGACTGGGTCCTGGAGCAGCTCTACGCGATCGTCGACCGCCGCTACGAGGAGCAGCGCTCGATCGTCGTCACCACCAACCTGGAGGTCCCGGAGCTCGAGGAGCAGATCGGGCCCCGCACCGTCTCCCGCCTGGTCGAGATCTGCGGCGACCCGCTCACCCTCTACGGCAGCGACAAGCGGCAGGAGTTCAAGCCGGCCCTCGCGGACCCTGAGCCTCCGCAACCTTCATAATCGCCCCGAGATGCCGGGACTGGTGATCGTCGGCGCCCAGTGGGGCGATGAGGGCAAGGGCAAGGTCACAGACCTCCTCGCGGAGCGCTCGGACCTCGTGGTCCGCTTCCAGGGCGGCAACAACGCCGGCCACACGATCGTCCGCGAGGGCGAGGAGTTCAAGCTCCACCTCGTCCCCTCCGGGATCCTCCATCCCGGCACGACCTGCGCGATCGGCAACGGCGTCGTCATCGACCCGAAGGTCCTCACCGACGAGATCGAGGCCCTGAAGCGGCGCGGGGTGGCGACCGGCAACCTGCGGATCTCCGCCAACGCGCACCTGATCATGCCCTACCACGTCTTCCTCGACACGGCCGGCGAGCAGAAGCTCGGCAGCCTCTCGATCGGGACCACCCGGCGCGGGATCGGCCCCTGCTACGCGGACAAGTCGGCGCGGCTGGGGATCCGGGTCCAGGACCTGCTCGACGAGAAGATCCTGCGCAAGAAGATCATGGCCGCGCTCGAGCCCAAGCGCCAGCTCCTGCGCCCGCACGCCAAGGACCCGGCCCTCGACCTGCACGCGATGACCGAGGAGTACGTCACCTACGGCCACCGGCTCGAGCCCCACATCGCCGACACCGCCCGCCTCTGCTGGGAGGCGCTCGACGCCGAGCGCTCGATCCTCTTCGAGGGGGCCCAGGGCACGCTGCTCGACCTCGACCACGGCACCTATCCCTTCGTCACCTCCTCGAATCCGGTCGCCGGCTCCGCCTGCGTCGGCGCCGGGGTCGGCCCGCGCGACATCGACGAGGTCTGGGGGATCGCCAAGGCCTACTCGACCCGCGTCGGCTCCGGCCCCTTCCCGACCGAGCTCGACGACGGCGTCGGCGAGCATCTGCGCGAGCGCGGCGGCGAGGTCGGGACGACGACCGGCCGCCCGCGGCGCTGTGGCTGGATCGACCTCGTCGCGCTGCGCTACGCGGTCCGCCTCAACGGCATGACCGGCCTGGCGATCACGAAGCTCGACGTGCTCGGGGGGCTGGAGAAGCTGCGCCTGGCGGTCCGCTACCGGCATCCGTCGGGGGCCCGCTTCGACGAGTTCCCCTACCACCAGTCGGTGCTGCACCACGCCGAGCCGGTCTACGAGGAGCTGCCGGGCTGGTCGGAGGACATCGGCGCGCTGCGCCACGAGGAGGAGCTGCCGGCGGCGGCGCAGGAGTATCTTCGCTTCATCGCCGAGTTCACCGGCGTGCCGATCAGGCTGATCGGGGTCGGCCCCGGCCGCGAGCAGGTGATCTGGCCCGAGGAGAGCGCCGGCGGCAACCTCGAGGAGGCCGC
>CAZARJ010000392.1:0-2041 GCA_964487515.1 uncultured Conexibacteraceae bacterium
CGGCGGGCTCCAGGCGCCGCTCCCAGGAGCCGGCGAGCACCGCGCCGACGAAGTCCTTGCGCGACAGCGACACGTAGAGCGGGCGTCCCAGTGAGTGCAGCTCGCCGAGCCGGCGCAGGATCTCGAGGTCGTCGTCGGTGCTGAGGTCGAAGTCGAGGCCCGGGTCGATCGCGATCGCCTCCTCCGCCATCCCGAGTCCGATCGCGCGCTCGATCCGCTCGGCGAACCAGGCTTTGAGGCGATCGACGACATCCTCGTAACGCGGCGCCGGCCGGTCGACGCGCGGCGGTCCCTCGATGTGCATGAGCACGTAGCCGCACCCCGTGCCGGCCACCGCCTCCAGCATCTCGTCCGCGCCGCCGCCGATGTCGTTGATCGCCGCCGCGCCCGCCGCGACGGCCGCGCGGGCCACCTCGGGTGAGAACGTGTCGGCGCTGACCGGCGGCGCCCCGCCCTCCACCAGGCCGGCGATCGCGGGCGCGAGCCGCTCGATCTCCGCGTCCGCCGGCACCGGCTCGCCCGCCCGGGCCGCCACCGCGCCCACGTCGAGCATGTCGAAGCCCGCCCCGGCGAGGGCGAGCCCGTCCGCCACGGCCCGCTCCGGCGTGCCGCTGCGCGAGCCCTCGTACATCGAGTCGTCGGTCACGTTGACGATCCCGGCGCCGAGCGGCCGCTCGAGCGACAGAGTCCGATCGCCTACTCGCCAGACGGGCACCGCTGAACCGTACCCGCCCGCGGCACGCCGGCCCCTCGCGCAGGTCTGGAGGCCACCGCCGGGACCCCTGCGGCCCTCGGACTGCCCGTGAAGCCACGCCCGCGCGGGGGCCAATACGGTAGGGCCGTGGCGCTGCGCTGCCTCTACACCGACCTCGACGGGACCCTGCTGGGCAAGTACGGGTCCCTCTTCCGCGACGCGGACGGCAACTTCTCGCGCGCCCAGGCGCTGATGCTGGAGGCCTGCCACCGGGCGGACGTGGAGGTCGTGATCATGTCGGGCCGCCGCGAGGCGCAGATCCTCTCCGACGCCCGCATGATCGGTCAGCGCTCCTACATCTACGAGGCCGGTTGCGCGATGGTGATCGAGGGCGAGCGCACCTATCTGACCGGGCCCGACTGGGTTCCCGACGACGCCGGCACGCCCGCCGAGCGGATCGTCGGCTCGGGGATCGCGGAGCGCCTCTTCGAGCGCTTCAACCCGCGCCTGGAGTGGCACGCACCCTGGCACGAGGGCCGCGAGCTGTCGCTGCTCTTCCGCGGACTCGTCGACGTTGACGAGGCGAACGAGCTGCTGGCCGCCGAGGGCGCCGCCGGCGCCGGCCTGCGCTTTCTCGACAACGGCGCCATCTCCCGCCCGATGCCGGGCATCGAGCGCGCCCACGCCTATCACCTGGTCCCCGGCGGAGCGAGCAAGGGGAAGGCGGTCGGCGCCCACATGCGCGCCCGCGGCTACGCCCCCGAGGAGTGCATCGCGGCCGGCGATTCGATCGAGGACCTCGGCGCGGCCGAGCACGTCGGGCGCTTCTTCTGTGTCGCGAACGGCCCCGAGCGCGACGAGCCGCTGCGCGAGGCCCTGCGCGGCTACGACAACGTCACGGTCACCGAGGGACGGATGGGTGACGGCGTCTACGAGGCGGTCGTCTCCAGCCTCGCCGGGGCCTGACTCCCGGCGGCGCAGCGCGCCAGAATCGGACGCCGCCGGGCAGGCAGGCCGGGTATGGTCACTGGCGATGGCCGAAGTTGAGGCGACCGAGGCGGAGGAGGAGTATCTCCAGACCCTGTTCTGGCTCCACGAGGCCGAGCTACCGCTGACCGGCGCCAACGTGGCGCGGGCGATGCAGCTCTCCCCGCCAACCGTGCACGAGATGGTCGGCCGCCTGATCGCCGACGGCTACGTGTCCCGCGAGCCGGACAAGTCCCTGCGCTTCACCGAGCAGGGCCGCACCCACGCCGCGGCGATCGTCAAGCGCCACCGCCTGATCGAGCGCTTCCTGACCGACGTGCTCGGGATCCCCTGGGACGAGGTCCACGAGGAGGCCGAGCG
>CAZARJ010000393.1:0-2035 GCA_964487515.1 uncultured Conexibacteraceae bacterium
ACGAGCTCTCCTCGCTCTCGGCGGCCGGCTTCGCCGCCGAGCTGGCCGAGCGGGCGGGCGAGCGTGACCGGCTGCGCCGGCGGCTGCTGCGGATGCTGGTCGACGAGCGGGGAGCGGAGGAGGCCGTCGTCCGCGAGGCCGCCGACGCCGCCGCATGGGGCCTGCCCGCGCAGCTTGCGGCCCTCGTCTACGAGGCCTCGGCGCCGGACCGGGTCGCCGCCCATCTGCCGCCCGGCAGCCTCGCCGCGACCGACGGAGAGACGGCGATCGCTTTGATTCCCGATCCCGGCGCGCCGGGCCGCCGAGAGGAGATCGAGCGCGCCCTGCGGGGCCGCGCCGCGGCGCTCGGGACCACCGTCCCCTGGCAGGACGCCGCCCGCAGCGCCACTCGGGCGCGCGCGCTTCACCGCCTCCGCGCGGACGGGACGCTGCGCGAGCTCGGCCTGGTCGCCGCCGACGATCACCTCGCCACGCTGATCACGCGCTCCGACCAGGAGCTCCTCGACGAGCTCGCCGCGCGCGTGCTGGCGCCGCTCGACTCGCTCGCGGAGGGCCCGCGGGCCCGGCTCGAGGAGACGCTGCTCGCCTGGCTCGAGAACCGGCGCGTGACCAAGCACACCGCGAAGGCGCTGCACGTCCACGGGCAGACGGTCCGCTACCGCGTCGCCCAGCTCCGGGACCTGTTCGGCGACGCGCTGGAGGATCCCGACGCCTGCTTCGAGCTGCATCTCGCGCTGCGTGGCCGCCGCGCGGTCCAGCTGTAGGGTGCGCAGCCATGCAGTCGGCGCTGATCACGGGGGCCGCCGGGTTCATCGGCAGCAGGCTGGCGGAGCGCCTGCGCGCCGCCGGGGTCAGCGTCCGTGGCGTCGACCGCTCCACCGACCTGAAGCGCGAGATCACAGCGGGCGATGTGGGCGAGCCCGGCACGTGGCAGGACGCTGCCGCCGGCCGGGACCTGGTCCTGCACACGGCCGCCGTCGTCTCCAACGCCGCGACGCGGGACGTCGCCTGGCGCACCAACGTGCTCGGCACCAAGCACGCGATCGACGCCGCGGTGCGAGGCGGCGCCCGCCGCTTCGTGCACATCTCGTCGGTGCGCGCCTTCGGCGACCTCGACTTCCCCGACGGCGTCGACGAGAGCTACCCGGTCCACCCCGACGGCAGCAACTACGTCGACACCAAGATCGCCTCCGAGCAGGTCGCGCTGCAGGCCCACGCCGAGGGGCGGATCGAGGTCGTCGTGATCCGGCCCGGCGACGTCTACGGGCCCGGCTCGCGACCCTGGACGATCCTGCCCGTGGAGCTGCTGCGGACGAACCGCTTCGTGCTCCCGGCCCGCGGCCGCGGGATCTTCAGCCCGCTCTACGTCGACAACCTCCTCGACGCGCTCGAGGCCGCGGCGACCCGCGATGAGGCCGCGGGCCAGGTGATCACCGTCACCGACGGCCGGGGCGTCAGCTGCCGCGAGTTCTTCGGCCACTACTCGCGCATGCTCGGCAAGGGCCCGCCGCCGGTGCTGCCGACGCTGGCCGCGGTCGGCCTGGCCGCCCTGCCGGAGGCCGCGGCGCGAATCGGCGGCACCCAGACCGAGTTCCGGCGCGAGTCGATGCGCTACTTCGCCCGCACGGGCACCTACTCGATCGCCAAGGCCCGCGAGCTGCTCGGGTACGAGCCGGCTATCGGCCTCGAGGAGGGCATGGCCCGCACCGAGGATTGGCTTCGGGAGCACGGTTTGCTCGGCTGAGCCGCCGTGATGACCGTGCGGACGGTCACATTTCCACCCTTTTTCAACAGATCGGCCCGCCGATCGTTACCGCAGGGTGCAGGCATCGCCGCCGTCCCTTCCTATAGTCGCTTGCGGCTGCCCGCCCCGCGGCAGGCGGCTTGAGCGACGGCGCCGATAGCAAGGAGGTGGCGCAGCCGGATGGTCGAACAAGGAGCGACTCCGAGGGTCTCCAGGCTGCGGCGGGCCGCGCTGCGGGCGACGCGCGCGCTGACCACGCCGCTGCTCCTCGACGACTACATCGAGCTGCTC
>CAZARJ010000394.1:0-2030 GCA_964487515.1 uncultured Conexibacteraceae bacterium
GCCGGCCGGCGGGGCCGGTGAGGCGCCGGCCGCCGCCGAGGGCCACGGCTCCGGGGACGGAGCCCGGGCGGAATCCGCCCCGGACGCGGGCCGGGATGACGCCGGCGCCGGCGATGACGGCGGCGCGGCCGAGGTCGGGGCCGACCTCGACGCCCTGCTCGCGGAGACGACCCGCGAGCGGGACGAGTACCTGGCGCTCGCCCAGCGCGCCCGGGCGGACTTCGAGAACTACCGCCGGCGCGTGGCCGGCCAGGCCGAGGAGGCCGAGCAGCGCGGCCGCGTGGCGCTGGCGCGCAGCGTGCTGCCGGCGCTCGACAACCTGGAGCGGGCCCTGACCGCGGTCGGCATCGACCCGCTGGCGGACGGCTCCGGGGAGGACGGCGAGCCGCCGAGCCGCGAGGTCTCCGCCCGCGACGCGCTCGCCGAGGGCGTGGCGCTCGTCTACCGCGAGCTGCTCGAGGCGCTCGAGCGCTGCGGCGTGTCGGCGTTCGATCCCGTCGGCGAGCGCTTCGACCCGGCCCTGCACGACGCCGTCTCCACCGGCTCCGCGGAGGGGGCCGAGGCCGGCACCGTGCTCGAGACCCTGGAGCGCGGCTATCGCGTCTCGGAGCAGGTGATCCGCCCCGCGCGCGTGGTCGTCGCGGGCTGAGGAGGCGGAGGCGGGATGGCGCGCAACTACTACGACGTCCTGGGCGTCGACAAGAAGGCGAGCGAGGAGGAGATCAAGCGGGCCTACCGCAAGCTCGCGCGCGAGAACCATCCCGACCGCAACCCCGGCGACGAGGCGGCCGAGGAGCGCTTCAAGGAGGTCGGCGAGGCCTACGAGACGCTCAAGGACCCCGAGAAGCGCCGCGCCTACGACGCCGGCGGGCCCTTCGCCGGCTTCGGCCGCGGGGGCGGCCCCGGCGGGCAGGCCGGCTTCAACGTCGGCGACGTCGGCGACATCTTCTCCTCGATCTTCGGGCGCGGCCGCGGCGGCGCCCCCGAGGCGGCGCGCGGCCGCGATCTGGAGACCGAGATCAGGCTCGACTTCGAGCAGGCGATGAACGGCGCCCAGATCCCGATCACGATCAGCAAGCAGGCGCGCTGTCAGACCTGCGGCGGCGACGGGGCGGCGCCCGGGACGCAGCCGGTCACCTGCCCGCGCTGCGACGGCACCGGCATCGACGCCCAGAGCCAGGGCTTCTTCTCGATCAGCCAGCCCTGCCCGCAGTGCGGCGGGCGCGGCCAGATCGTCGAGCAGCCGTGCCCGGCCTGCCACGGCGCCGGCCTGACCCAGCAGCGCAAGCGCTACCGGGTCAACGTGCCCGCCGGGGTCCGCGACGGGACCCGGATCCGGCTCGCCGGCAAGGGCGAGGACGGGCCCCTGGGCGGCCCGCCCGGCGATCTCTTCGTCACCACCAGGGTCGCTCCCTCGCCCGTGTTCAAGCGCCGCGGCGACGGCAACCTCGAGGTGGACGTGCCGATCACGCTGGCCGAGGCGATCGGCGGCGCCGACATCGAGGTCCCGACCCTGAACGGCACCAAGCGCATCCGGGTCCCTCCCGGGACCCAGCACGGGACCGTGCAGCGGCTGCGCGGGGAGGGCCCTCCGCGACCGGCCCGGGGCGGACGGCGCGGTGACATCCACTACCGGCTCGGGATCGAGATCCCGCGCGAGCTCGACCGCGAGCAGCGCGAGGCGCTGGAGAAGCTCTCGCGCTCGCTCGACGGCTCCGATCCGCGCGAGCGCATCCTGCGCGAGGCGCGTCAGCGGGATCGGTCCGGCGCGACCGGCAAGGTTGACTCCTGATGGCAGCCGAGCGACGCAACATCGGCTCCCGGGTGGTCCGGGCCCGCGTCCGCCAGCGCGGGGACCGCACGCGCGGCGTGTTCATGATCTCGGTCGCCGCCGAGCTCGCCGACATGCACCCGCAGACCCTGCGCATGTACGAGGCGCGGGGGCTGATCACCCCGCAGCGCTCGCCGAAGAACACGCGCCTCTACTCGGAGGAGGACGTCGAGCAGCTGCGCCGGATCCAGGAGATGAC
>CAZARJ010000395.1:0-2028 GCA_964487515.1 uncultured Conexibacteraceae bacterium
GAACGGCTTGGTGATGTAGTCGTCGGCGCCGATCTCGAGGCCGAGGACCTTGTCGACCTCGTCGTCGCGCGCGGTCAGCATGATGATCGGGACCTGGCTGCGGGAGCGCAGCCGCCGGCACACCTCGACCCCGTCGAGGCGCGGCATCATCACGTCGAGGACGACCAGATCGAAGCTCTGGGAGCCGAACAGATCCAGCGCCTCGCGCCCGTCGCGCGCCGGCACGACCTCATAGCCCTCCTTACGCAAGGGATACTCGAGCAGCGCCTGAATCGCGTCCTCGTCGTCGACGAGCAGGATCCGAGCTGAGGCTTCGGCCATGCCGAGAGGTTAGTTTCAGCGCCCCGACGATGTTCGATCCGAGGATCTACCGCGCGGCCCTGGTGCCGGCCCTGGCCGCCTTCCTGCTGCTCATGTTCTCGTTCGAGCCGGCCCCCGACCCGCTGCAGACCCCGGTCGCCTCGCCCGCCTTCGACGTCTCCGACGCGGCGCGGACGGCGCGGACGATCGCCGACCTCGCGCCCAGCCGCGCGCCCGGCTCGGCGGGGGACGAGCGCCTCGCGGGCTTCGTCCGCGAGCGACTCGGCTCGATCGAGGGCGGCGAGCTCAACGTGCAGGAATTCGAGGCCGGCGTGGACGGCGAGGACGCCGAGCTTCAGAACGTGATCCTCACCCTGCCCGGCTCCTCCGACCGCACCCTGCTGCTCGTCGCCCATCGCGACTCGGCGCACGGGCCCGCGGCCGCGGGCAGCGCCGCGGCGACCGCGACCCTGCTCACCCTGGCCGCCGGTCTCGGCGACACGCGCCACGAGCGCACGATCGTGCTCGCCTCCACCGACGGCGGCAGCGCCGGCGCGCTCGGCGCCGCGGCGCTGCCCGACGCGCTGCCGGACCCGGAGCGGGTCGATGCCGCGATCGTGATCGCGAACCCCGGCGTCGCCGACCCCGACCCCCCGTTCGTGCTCGCCTCCGGCGGCGCCGCCTCGAGCCCCTCGGCGGAGCTCGTGCGCACCGCCTCAGCGATCGCCGAGGCCCACTTCCGGCGCTCCGATCCCGAGCCGGGGGGCTGGATCGCGCTCTCGCGGCTCGCCTTCCCGGCCGGGACCGGCGAGCAGGCCGCCCTGCGCGCCGCCGGGCTCGAGGCGCTCGCGATCAGCGCCAACGGCGAGCGCGGCGAGAGCGACGCGGGGGCCCCCCTTTCCGCCGAGACGCTGCAGGCCAGCGGCAACACGGTCCTGGAGCTGATCCAGACGCTCGACGAAGCCGGCCGCCCCCCCGAGGCGGGCCCCGGAGACTACGTCCGCTTCGGCGACAACCTGATCCCCGGCTGGACCCTGCGGCTGCTCGCCCTGGCGCTGCTGGTCGCACCGCTGCTCGCCGCCGCCGACACGTGGCTGCGCGGGCTGCGCGCGCACTGGCGCACGCGGCGGACGATCCCCTGGGCGGCGGAGCGCATCCTGCTGCCCCTGGCGGCGCTGCTGCTCACCTACCTGCTCGCCCTCGCCGGCCTGATCCCGTCCCCTCCGGCCCCCTACGACCCGGCGCTGCACGGGCCCGGGGCGAGCGCGCCGGTCGCCTACGCGGCGCTCGCGGTCGCGGTCGTGCTGGCGGCGCTGCTGATCCGGCCCGCGCGCGTGCCGCTCGACGCCGAGCCCCACACGCTGGCCGCGGCCGCGGGGCTGCTGACCGGGGGCGCCGTGCTGCTGCTCTGGCTCGTCAACCCCTACCTGGCGCTGCTGCTGACGCCGGCGGCGCACGTCTGGCTGCTGCCCGCGCGCGCTGCCGGGCCGCCCCGCCCCGCGGTGGTTGCGGGGGTCGCGGCGCTCTCGCTGCTGCCGGCGCTGCTCGCCTTCGGCGCCGTGAGCGCGCAGCTCGGGCTCGGCCTCGACGCCCCATGGCACCTGCTGATGATGGTCGCCGGCGGCTCCGTGGGGCCGCTCCCGGCGCTGCTCTGGTGCGCGCTTCTGGGCGGCCTGATCGCGTGCGTGAACGCCGCCGGCGCCCAGCCGCGCGATCCCGCCGCCGGGC
>CAZARJ010000396.1:0-2025 GCA_964487515.1 uncultured Conexibacteraceae bacterium
CTGGTCGCTGCCCGCCTACGAGCTGGCGCTGATGAGCGCCGCCCACCTCGAGGAGCACCGGTCGCGCACCGAGGTGGCGATCGTGACCCCCGAGCCGCGCCCGATCGACGCCTTCGGGACCGGCCCGAGCGAGATCGTCGCCGAGCTGCTCGCCGAGCGGAACGTCGGCTTCCACCACGCGACCCCGGAGCGGATCGAGAACGGCCGGCTGGTGGCGGCCGGAGGGCCCGGCATCGCGGCCGACGCGGTCATCGCGCTGCCGCGGCTGACGGCGCCGAGCATCGCCGGGCTGCCCGGCGACGCGGACGGCTTCATCGACATCGACGAGCACTGCCGCGTGCGCGGGCTGGAGGGCGTCTACGCCGCGGGGGACGCGACCAGCTTCCCGCTCAAGCAGGGCGGCATCGCCGCCCAGCAGGCGGACGTGGCCGCGGCGGCGATCGCCGCCGGGCTCGGCTTCGACGTCGAGGCTCCGCCCTTCGAGCCCCGGCTCCGGGGCCTGCTGCTGGCCGGCCCGATGCCGCGCTACCTTCGCGCCGAGCTGCTCTCCGGGCCCGGGCGCGAGGGGGTCACGCGGGCCGACGCCTGGCCCCCCGCCAAGATCGCGGGCCGCCTGCTGGGGCCCTTCCTGGCCCTGCACGGGGCCGCCGGCGGGCCCTCTCCCGACGCGCTCGCGTTGCAGCTCGAAGCCCGCGTCGAAGTTCGGTAATCCACCCCGCGACCGCGGGTCAAACGCTGATCGGCGGGGGCTCGCCCCGACCTAGGCTTGGCCGGCAAATGGATCTGAGCTTCGGCAGCACGCAGGTCGCGGTCCTGGTCGCCTTCCTGGCGATCTCCGCCGTGCTGGTCTCGATCTTCACCGCGGTCGCGATCCAGGCGCGGCGCAACGTCACCTACGAAGCCGTGGCCGGGGGCGGCTACCGGCTGCGGCGGTACTGGCTCGCGTTCCTGGGCGTCCTGCTCGCCACCGGCCTGGTGCTCTCGGTCGCCTTCCTCCCCTACGGGAAGAGCGCGGGGCCGTCGACCACCGTGGAGGTGACCGGCTACCAGTTCAACTGGAACGTGACCCCGGACACGGTGCCGGCGGGCACGGCCGTGACCTTCGACGTGACCGCCAGCGACGTCAACCACGGGCTCGGCATCTACGACCCCGGCGGGGTGCTGATCGCGAACGTCCAGGCGATGCCCGGCTACCACAACGAGCTCGAGCTGACCCTGGACGAGCCCGGCACCTACATGTTCGGCTGCCTGGAGCTGTGCGGGCTCGACCACCACCGCATGATCCGCGAGTTCGAGGTCACCCGGTGACGGTCGTCGAGCAGCCCGCCGCCCCGCCCACGATCCACCCGCTCGCGGGCCCGCTCGAGCCGCCCGCGGGCCGCGAGCAGCGGCGGGTCGGGATGCTCTTCGGCGTCACCGGCCTGGTCCTGTTCACGCTCATGGCGCTGCTCGGGCTGGCGATGCGGGTCAGCCAGTCGGAGGCGGTCACGATCTCGGCCGAGTGGTTCTACCGCCTGCTCACCCTGCACGCCGCCGGGATGCTGGCCGGGATCCTGCTCGCGATGATGGGCGGGCTCTGGTACGTGGTCCGCTCGGTCGCCCCCTCGCTGAATCACGGGCGGGCGATGGCCGCTTACGCGGCGATCGTCGCCGGGGTCGCCGCGGTCCTCGTCTCGGTCGTGGTCGGCGGGTTCGCCGCCGGCTGGACGTTCCTCTACCCGCTGCCCTTCGAGCCGTCCGGGATGTGGTCGACGTGGGCGACGGTGACCTTCCTGATCGGCATGGGCCTGGTCGGGGTCGGCTTCTCGATCTACTGCATCGACGTGCTCAAGGCCCTGACCGAGGACCACGGCGGGCTCGCCGGGGCGCTCGGGCTGCGCTGGCTGCGCGGCCGCACGCCGGTGGCGCCGCCGCCGCAGGTGATCGCCGCGACCGCGGTCGCCGTGCAGGGGATCATCGCCGGCGCCGTCGGGATGACGATCGTGCTCGCGCTGCTCGATCACACGCTCGACGGCACCGTCACCC
>CAZARJ010000397.1:0-2020 GCA_964487515.1 uncultured Conexibacteraceae bacterium
GGCGACGCGCGCGCTGACCACGCCGCTGCTCCTCGACGACTACATCGAGCTGCTCAACCCGATGTGGACGACCCGCGAGCTGCGCGGGGAGATCGTCGCGGTCCGCCCCGAGACGGCGGATGCCTCGACGGTCGTGATCCGCCCCTCGGCGCGCTGGCTGGGGCACTGGCCGGGCCAGTACCTGCGCATCGGGGTCGAGATCGACGGCCGCCGGCACTGGCGCGCCTACTCGCTGACCTCCGACCCCGACCACCCGGAGAACCTGATCAGCATCACGGTCAAGCACGTGCCGGCCGGCAAGCTGTCTCCCTTCTTCACCCGCGAGGCGGGCCCCGGCACGATGGTCTTCCTGGGCGGTGTCGAGGGCATGTTCCGCGTCCCCCACCCGCGCCCCGAGCGCCTGCTGTTCATCAGCGCCGGCAGCGGGATCACCCCGATCTGGAGCATGATCCGCAACCTCGCCCGCGCCGGTGGCCTCGGCGACGCGCGCCACATCCACTGCTGCCGCGACCCGGACGACTTCATCTTCGGCCCGCGCCTGCGGGAGCTGCACGGCGACGTGGCCGGCTACTCGCTGCAAGAGCGCCACAGCGCGCTCGACGGCCGCCTCGAGCCGGCTGAGCTCGACGAGCTGATCCCGGACTGGCGCGGGCGCGAGACGTTCCTCTCCGGCCCCGCCGGGATGCTCGCCGCGATGGAGGATCTGTGGCAGCGCGACGGCGACCCCGAGCGCCTGCACATGGAGCGCTTCCAGCCCCTGATCGGCGGCGATGCGACCCTCGAGCCGGGCGCCGGGGGCAGCGTCCGCTTCCGGGTCAGCGGCGTCGAGGGCGACTGCGACGGCCGCACCCCGATCCTCGAGTGCGGCGAGGAGGCCGGCGCGAAGCTCCCCTACGGCTGTCGCATGGGGATCTGCCGGACCTGCGTCGGCAAGCTCTGCGAGGGGCGCGTCCGCGACCTGCGCACCGGCGAGCTGCACGGCGAGGAGGGGCAGATGATCCGCACCTGCGTGAACGCGCCCGAGGGCCACGTCGAGATCGACCTGTGATCCCACGTCACCGAGCAGCCACCGACGAGCGCCCGCGGGACGTCCGCGATCCCGACCCGAACCAGAAGGAGGCACGATGAGCACGACGACACCGGAGGCACGCGTCGAGGCCGAGGCTCAGAACCCGCTGCACTGGCTCAGCGACGAGCAGATCAAGGCGATCGGCGAGGAGTTCCAGGCGATTCACGACGAGGTCTACGCCGACCTCGGCGAGCGCGACTCGACCTACATCCGCAGCATCATCCAGTTCCACCGGCGGCTCGTGGTCCTCTCCCGGATCGTGCTCATGGCCTCGCAGTACAAGCCGGCCTGGGTGCTCGGGACGGCGGGGCTGTCGGCGGCCAAGATCATCGAGAACATGGAGATCGGCCACAACGTCATGCACGGGCAGTGGGACTGGATGAACGACCCCTACATCCACTCCTCGAGCTGGGACTGGGACACCGCCTCCCCGGCCGCGGCCTGGAAGCACTCCCACAACTACGTCCACCACACGTTCACAAACGTGGTCGGCAAGGACAAGGACGTCGGCTACGAGATCCTGCGCGTCGACCCGGACCAGCCCTGGCACCCCGTTTACCTCCTACAGCCGCTCTACAACCTGCTGCTGATGGCGTTCTTCGAGTGGGGCGTCGCGACGCACGACCTCGACTTCGAGGCGATCCGCAAGGGCGAGAAGCCGAAGCGCCAGGTCCGCGACGAGCTGCGCGCGATCGCCCGCAAGGCCCGTCGGCAGATCGTCAAGGACTACATCGCCTTCCCGCTGCTCAGCGGCCGGCGCGGCTTCAAGTCGACGCTGCTCGCCAACTTCACCTCGAACATCGTCCGCAACGTCTGGGCGCACGCGATCATCTTCTGCGGGCACTTCCCGGATCAGGCCTGGACGTTCACCGAGGAGGAGGGCGCCGACGAGCGGCCGGGCGCCTGGTACGTGCGCCAGCTGATCGGCGCCGCCAACATCGACGGCGGCGG
>CAZARJ010000398.1:0-2014 GCA_964487515.1 uncultured Conexibacteraceae bacterium
CAATGGCGCGCTCACCGCCGGCGCTTCTTGCGCTTGGCGCCGGCCCTCGCGGTCTTCCTCGCGGCGCCCTTGTTCTCGGCGCTGCGGACGGCGACGCGGACCTTCAGCCTGCCGTGGCGGCGGAGGTACCTGCGGGCCCGCTTCGTCGGCCTCATCCGGAACAGGGCCCGCTCGCCGCGCGGGACGCGGTTCAGTCTCGCGTGCCCGACGCGGAAGCGGCGCTCGCCGCGCTTGCCGGCGCGGGCCCGGATCCGCACGTGGACGTCGTTGCAGGCCGCGAACGGGATCGGGCAGCGGACCTTCCCGCGCAGCGCCTTGCCGCGGAGCCGCAGGCGCTTTCCGGCCAGCCGCGCGTGCGGGTGCCGGAGCGCGGCGAACCCGGCCGCGAGCCGCTGGTCGCCGGCGAGCACCTTCCGCGCCGGCGCTCTCACCACGCCCGGCCTGGCGCCCGGGCGCTGGATCACCGGCAGCCGCACCTCGAGGTTGCGGACGGTGACCGGCTGCTGGTCGTTCGAGGGGCGCCCGTAGTTGCCGATCCCGTTCGCGACGACGCCGGTCGAGTCCGAGGCGAGCAGCTCCAGCTTCGGGACGTGTCCCTCGGCGAAGCGCCAGCCGTTCGGGTGCAGCTGGAAGGCCTTGCGCTTCGAGGTTCCGTCGCGGAGCCGCCACAGGCCCCGGTTGACGAGGGTCTGGGTGCCGTCGGGGGCGACGTCGAGCAGGCGCGCGGCGACCTGCGAGCCGGAGCCCTGGACGGTGAAGTCCGCGATCACGGTCGTGGCGCCGAGCAGCGTGTAGCCGCCGGCCGGGGCGGGGTCGAGCTCGTAGACGGCGGCGCCCGCCGGATCGTCCGCCGGCTCGGAGGAGCACGGCGAGCCGTCCGTGATCGGGTTGAAGGCCCCGCCGGTGTTGGACGCCGGGGCGATCACCTGCTCCTCGCGCCCCCTGTGGCGGACCTCGCCCCGAGCGATCCTGGCCCAGCTCCGCGCCCAGTAGGGGCCGCCGTCGTCGGCGCTGCTCGGGCAGGTCTGCGTGTAGGCCGTGACGCCGAGGTCGGGCTTGGAGCCCTCCCCCTTGACGAAGTAGTCGAGCCAGGCGGCGACCCGGTCGTCGAGCGCGCCGGTGACCGTCGGCTTGCCCTGGCCGCGCGCGTGCCCGAAGTCGCCGAAGAACAGCGCCAGATCCGCGTCCGGGTACTCGGTCAGCGTGCGGTTGTAGTAGCGGATCGTCTCGTCGGCGGGGAACAGGTCGTCGGTGAAGCCGCTCGCCATCAGCATCGGGGCGGGCGGCTGGGAGTGGTCGATCCCGTAGCTGGAGTGGTGGGCGCTGAGCTCCCCGATCGCGTCCCGGGCGGCGGGCCCGTAGGGCTCCCCGGCGTCGAGGGTCGCCTTCCAGCTCGTCAGATCCGCGGTCGGATCCTGCCCCGGGGTCACGTAGTAGCCGGGCGCGAGCAGCCCCGACAGGTAGAGCCCGTTCACGTAGGACTGCTTCATGATCCCGGGCGGGCCGGTGTATCTCGCGTCGGCGAGGTAGTCGAGCGTGCTGCCGTTGGGGGCCAGCGAGTAGGCGAGGTCGGTCCAGGGGACCTCCGGCGCCGCGGCCGCGATCTGCATCGGCCTGCCGTCCGGGCTGGTCCATGGGACGAGGCTGTAGTCGGGCATCACCATCCGGTCCCTGAGCGCCCCCAGCGCCATCGACATCCCGCCCCCGTAGGAGCCGCCGATCGCGCCGATCCGGCGCGGGCGGATCAGGCCCTCGTCGGCCAGCTCGCCGGCCAGAAACTGGGCGTCGCGGACCTCGAAGCGGTTGTCGATCAGCCGCACGTAGCCCTTCGTCTGGCAATCGGGGTCCGCGGCCCGCGAGGTCAGCGAGCCGCAGGACTCGTGGAAGCCGCGGTCGGTCATCGAGAAGGTCGCGTAGCCCCGGTCGAGCCACGGCTGCATGTCGGAGATGCCGAGCTTGGAGCCGCCGTAGCCGTGGAACATCATCACCAGCGGGTAGGGGCCGTCGGGACCGC
>CAZARJ010000399.1:0-2011 GCA_964487515.1 uncultured Conexibacteraceae bacterium
ACGTCGCCGTCGTAGTTCTTGCAGGCCCAGACGTAGCCGCCCTCCCACTTCAGCGCCGAGGCCACCATGTCGTCGATCAGGCGGTGCTCGTAGGTCAGCCCGGCGGCCTCGAAGTCGGCCTTGAACTCGCTCTCGTAGACCTCTTCGAAGAGGTCCTTGAAGCGCCCGTCGTAGCACTTCAGGATCGTGTTCTTGGTCGACAGGTAGACGGGGAAGCCCCGGTCGAGCCCGTAGCGGAAGGAGGCGCGGGCGAAGTCGCGGATCGATTCGTCGAGGTTGTACATCGCCATCGCGATGCCGGGGCCCGGGAAGTCGAAGACGTCGATCTCGATCGGCTCGCCCTCGTCCTTGGGCGTGAAGGTCAAGGTCAGCTTGCCCTCGCCGGGGACGAGGGTGTCCTCGGCGCGGTACTGGTCGCCGAAGGCATGGCGGCCGATCACGATCGGCTCCGTCCAGCTCGGCACGAGCCGGGGCACGTTCTTGATCACGATCGGCTCGCGGAAGATCACCCCGCCCAGGATGTTGCGGATCGTCCCGTTCGGCGAGCGGTACATCTCCGCGAGCCCGAACTCCTCGACCCGCGCCTCGTCCGGCGTGATCGTCGCGCACTTGACGCCGACCCCGTGCTCCTTGATGGCGTTGGCCGCGTCGACGGTGATCTGATCCCGCGTCTCGTCCCGCTTCTCGATCCCGAGGTCGAAGTACTCCAGCTCCACGTCGAGGTAGGGCAGGATGAGCTGATCCTTGATGAACGCCCAGATGATGCGGGTCATCTCGTCGCCGTCGAGCTCGACGATCGGATTCTGCACCTTGATCTTCGCCATCAGCCTCGTTCCTGGGGTCGCGGGGAGAGGGGCCCTGACCCTAGCGAGCAGCAGCCCCCGGGCGCGGCCTGAGAATCCTCGGCCCAGGCCAGAGACGGCAAGGTGGAAGCCGTCGAACCCGCGGAATGCGACATCCGCGCCGACGAAAGCCTCGACGGGCGGCGGGAACGATGTAGGCCAGCGTCCGCGGGTAGAGGAGTGAAAGTCTCAAGCGCTCCAGCGCGGCCGCGATCGCCGTCGCCTCAACTCGCGCGCCTGCTGCGTAGCTCGATCGCGCTCTCAGGCACTCGAACCAGGTCCAGCATCGTCCCCGGTGACTTAGGCGAGGACACCTCGATCAGCTTGACCTCGGCATAGTCGCCGACGACCGTGCCGACCGTGCCTGCCGGCCACCCTTCGACCGGCTCGCTCAGCTCGACAAGATCGTGCTCGGAAATTGCGTGCTTGACCGATGCCATGGTCAGAAAGCTTAAGGCTTGACGTAGGCACTCACAAGGCGCGGGGCGGCCTCACGATCTGCCAACTCCCAGACGGTGCAAACGCCAATGGAGCGAGAAGCCTTCTCCCGAACACCCCTCACGGCAATATCCACCGCGCAAAGGACGCCATAGGGCGAGTTGTCGCGGATCGAGCCGATTGGCGCACCGCGAATGCCGATACGGATCGTCGCCTCCAGGTACTCGAGATCGGCAACCGTAACGCCCAGCAGCGTCTCGAATCCCCGAGCCTTCGCGAAACCGCGCTCGTGAGCCGGATTGAGGGAGTAGTTCGACAGCTTGTCGCGCAAGCCAAAGCACTCTTCTGCCCGAGGGAGCACATCCCCGACCTGTGGCGGCCACCCCATTTCCCCTAAGCCAGAGTTAGATGAGCGGAGCTACGCGGTCCGGTGTCCGAAGAGTCGCTCCTGCATGCGTGGCCCAAGTTAGTCGAACTACCAGATGGGGTCGGGATTCTGACCAGGCTCACTGGCGCATTTTGCAGATTTGTTCCAATGTTGTTGCAGTCCCGTGTTTTTGCTCGCCACAGATGGGCTTCTCCGCCGCGGCCGCGTACGAGGGGCCGACGCGGGCGCCGGTTCGGCTCTGCGAGAATCGGGGCATGGCGACTGCAGAGAGGAACGCCGCGGCGGGCCCGACGCACCGGGTGATCAACCAGTCCACCCCGCTGGAGGGCTACAACGTCTTCGA
>CAZARJ010000400.1:0-2007 GCA_964487515.1 uncultured Conexibacteraceae bacterium
GAGCCGCCGTAGCCGTGGAACATCATCACCAGCGGGTAGGGGCCGTCGGGACCGCTCGCGGGCTCGGGCGGGAAGGCCACGTTGACGTCGATCGGCACGCCGTCGAAGGTCTCGGTGAGGCTGCTGGGGGTGGTCGAGCCGCAGAAGCGGACCCCGTCCCCCCGCTCCGAGCAGCTCACGTCGCCGCCGAAGACATCGGTGATCTCCGCCTGTGCTGCGCCGGGAAGCAGCAGCGCCAGGCCCACGATCGCCCCGACGACCCAGCGCCCCCGAGCCCCGATCGACGCACCCATCTCGCGCCTCCTCATCCGACTTCCAATCCCGGCCGGCCGCCCGGCCGCTCTCTCCTATGAGCAGCGTACCCCGATCGGCGCGGCCCGACGCAGGTTGATGGGAAGCGGCCGCTCAGGCGCGCGGGACCTCACGGCGCCGCGCGCGCGAGCGCCGCCTCAGGCCACCGGCCGCGCGCAGATGAAGTCGTAGCCGTTGGCCCCGTTGTTGCATCTGTCGCCCCCGCCCGCGGCGAGCACGCAGACGCAGTCGACGCAGCTCGGCTCGGCACACCCGGAGCAGTCCGGCACCTGGAAGAGGACCTCGGCGCAGACGTTGCCGCCGCTCGCCTCGATCAGGCACTTGCCGTAGCCGCCCTCGGGGCCACAGGTCTGCGTGCGATCGGTGCACCAGTTCCTCCCGTGGCACGCGCTCCCGTCACTCGCTTGGATCCAGCTGCGCCAGATAGCGGCGTAGGAGCGGGTCGATGATCTGCCAGCCCGGCTGCCTGCTCGGAGGCGCCTGGCGGCGCTGCACGACGCCGGCGTCCTGTAGCGCGCTCAATGCGCGGGATGTCGTCTGAGCGTGCTTGGAGCCGGCGTAGGGCTTTCCCTCGCGCGCGATCTCACGCGCCAGCTTGAACGCGCGCGCGCCGGTCTTCCGTCCCCCCATGGCCCGGATCCGGTCGACGACCTGTTCGTGCTTGGCGCGCTCCTGGCGCTGTGCCTCTGCCATGCCCAGATGGACCTGCTCGGTGCCGATCGCCGACTGCTCGGCGGTGATCGCGACCTGGTAGGCCTGCTGGGCGATCAGCATCGTGGCCCGCGGGTGGCCCTCCCCGAGCCCGGTCAGCAGATCGAGCGCCGCGTCGGTGATCGTCGTCTCGGCCGCCTCGAGACGCGCGCAGATCCCTTGCCTCCAGGCGCCCGCGCTGATCGTGTGCAGATCGTGGTATCCGCCGAAGTGCCCGAGCGGCTGCTCGGCGGCAAAGATCTCACGCATCAGGTGCTCATAGGAGCCGGCGAACAAGACCGAGACGCGAGGTGAGCGCTGCAGGACGCTACGGAGCAGCTTCTGCAGGGCCGCCCGGTCGCGGCCACGGCCGCTCTCCTCGAGATCGAGGATGTTCTGAAATTCGTCGAAGAACAGGATCAGGCGCCTGCCGTCTGAGTCCGCCACTCGCTGGGGGAGCTCGAGCGCGTAGCGCAGGTAGCGCCGCGGATCGCGGTCAGCGAGCCCCGGACGCCACGCGACCTGCACCTCGGAGCCCAACTCGCTCGTCAGGGAGGTGGTGATCTGCACCGACGCAGCTGTCTCCCGGCCAAGCTCGCGGATGCTGTGGCCAAGGCGCCTCAGCGCGGGGCGGTTGGCGATCGTCTTGGCGACCAGGGCCGCCGCGAGCTCGGTCTGGTCGGCCACCTCCCACAGATCGAGGGAGACGGTGTAGAAGCCGCGATCCTCCAGCTCGCCGATCACCGCCTCCCAGAGGCTTGTCTTACCGGTTCTTCGTGGCGCCGCGAGGCGACGATGAGTACCGTTCTCCAACGCGGCGACCAGCTCGCCGACATCCTGCCGGCGGCCGATCAGCGCATCGGTCGGCCACGGCTCCTCGGTCGGGAACAGATCAGCTGCCGGCTTGCGGGCCATCTCCAGCCACCTCCTGCGTATCACATCTTTCGTGATATTCTACCACGTCTTTTGTGATAGCTCGCTTTTCGCAGCCCGCTCTACTCGAAA
>CAZARJ010000401.1:0-2000 GCA_964487515.1 uncultured Conexibacteraceae bacterium
GAGGGTGTGCATGCCGGCGTCGCCGAGGCGCTTGCAGAAGTCGGTCTCGTCGGAGTAGACGAAGAAGTCCGGATCCAGGTAGCCGACCTGCGCGGCCGCGCGGCGGCGGACGAGCAGCGCCGCCGACTGCGCCCAGCCGACCCGCCGCGTCCGCGAGCCCCCGCTCTGCACGACGAGCAGCCGGTGCAGGAGCAGCGCCTGGGCGAGCGCCGTGCCGACGCCGGGCAGCCGCCACGCGCACGGCTGCGGACGGCCGATCGGATCGAGTAGCTGCGCGCCGGCGGCCGCGGCGGCGGGATCGGCGCGCAGGGCGGCGAGCAGGGCCTCGGCCGCGCCGGGCAGCAGCTCGCTGTCCTCGTTGAGCAGCAGGCAGAGCTCGCCGCGCGCCTCCTGGAGCAGGCGCGTGTCGTTGGCCGCCTTGCCCTGCGGTCGCTCCAGCTCGATCACCCGCAGCGCCCGGGCCACCTCGGGAACGGCGGACGCGATCCGCTGCAGCTCCGCGACCGAGCCGTCGCTGGAGGCGTTGTCGAGCACCAGGATCTCGTGGCTGACCCCCTGCGGGTGCCCCTCGGCGATCGCCCGCAGGCAGGCGTCCAGATGCCGGCGCCCGTTCGAGTTCACGACGCAGTAGCTGAGCTCCATCGGGACAATCGTCGCTGATGCCGTCCCCGCGAGTGGCCCTCGTCGATCCCTCCGCCTTCACGCCCCCCTACGACCGCTCCCTCGCGGCGGCCCTGGCGCGGGCGGGGGCGGACGTCGAGCTGCTCACCTCCCACTTCATCTACGGGCCCGTGCCGGAGGCCGACGGCTACCGGGTCCGCGAGGCCTTCTACCGGCGCTCCTCGGCGCGCGGCCCCGGGAGCCGGCTGCGGCTGCCGCTGAAGGCGCTCGAGCACGTGCCGGGGATGCTCGCCGCCCGCCGCCGCCTGGCCGGCTTCGACGTCACCCACTGGCAGTGGACGACCCTGCCCGCCCTCGACCGGCTGCTGTTGGGCCGTCGCCGCGCCGGGCACCCCCGCGTGCTGACGCTGCACCCGCCGATCCCGCCGCCCGGGGACCGTCGCGGGCTGGCCCATCGCGGGCTGGCCCGTCGCGGGCTGGCCTCCCTGCGCCGTTACCTGAACGCCTTCGACGCCGTCATCGTCCACACCGAAGGGACCGCACGCCGCCTGCGCGATGAGGTCGGGCTCGAGCCGCAGCGCGTCGAGACGATCCCGCACGGCCCGCTCGACTACCTGACCCGGCTGCCCGAGGAGGCGCCGCTGCCGGCCGAGCTCGCCGCCGCCCCCGCGGACGCCCCGGTGATCCTCTTCTTCGGCCTGCTGCGTCCATATAAGGGGGTCGACACGCTGATCGAGGCGTTCGCGCACCTCGGCGACAGGGCGGCGGGCGGCGACCCCCGGCGTGGCGAGGCGGCCGGAGAGGGCGGCCGGCGGGACGCCCCGGCCCGTAGCGGCGCGCCCGAGCTGTGGATCGCGGGCATGCCGCGGATGCCGCTGGAGCCGCTGCGGGAGCTGGCCGCCCGGGCGCCGGGGACGGTCCGCTTTCTGCCCCGCTTCGTCGCCGACCCGGAGATCCCGGCGCTGATGCGGCGCGCCGACATCCTCGCCCTGCCCTACCGGGAGATCGAGCAGTCCGGCGTCCTGCACGCCGGGATGGCGTTCGGCAAGGCGATGGTGCTCGGGGACGTCGGCGGCTTCTCGGAGGCCGGCCGCCGCGGGACCGCGCGCCTGGTCCCGCCCGGCGACGCCGCCGCGCTCGCGGCTACCCTGGCCGAGCTGATCGACCAGCCCGGGCGCCGCGCCGAGCTCGAGGACGCCGCCCGTGCCGCCGCCTCCGGCGAGCAGGGCTGGGACGCGATCGCCGCCCGCACCCTCGACCTCTACGCGCGCCTCGGCGCCGGGGCCGGATAATCGAGCGCTCCCGAGCATGAAGGCCGCGAAGCTGATCTTCTGGAGCGCGCTCGCGGGGCTGCTCCACACGCACGTCACCTACCCGCT
>CAZARJ010000402.1:0-1997 GCA_964487515.1 uncultured Conexibacteraceae bacterium
CCAGCGGTCCTCGCCGGCGACCGGCTCGCCCTCGTCGATCGGCTCGCCGAGCAGGTTGAAGATCCGGCCCAGCGTGTCCCTGCCGACCGGGACCTTGATCGAGTCGCCGGTGTCGATGATCGGGTCGCCGCGGCGCAGGCCGTCGGTGGCGTCCATCGCGACCGCGCGCACGCGGTCGTCGCCTAGGTGCTGCTGGACCTCGCACGTCAGGTCGATCGCGTCGCGGCCCTGACCCTCGGGGATCTCGATCTTCAGCGCCGAGTAGATCTCCGGCAGGCTGTCGGGGAACACCGCGTCGACGACGACGCCGATCACCTGCTCGATCGTCCCCTTGTTGGTGCCGTTTCCGTTCTCGGGCATCTCGTTACCGCTCCTTCTCTCGCTCGGTCTTCAAGTCATCTCCAAATCTTCCGCCGGCCGCTCGCTGCATCATCAGCTTCCTCCCAGCGCCTCGGCGCCGCCGACCACCTCGAGGATCTCCTGCGTGATCTCCGCCTGCCGGACCCGGTTCATCTCCAGGGTCAGGGCGTCGATCATCTCGCCGGCGTTCTCGGCCGCGCTGCGCATCGCGGTCATCCGCGCCCCGTGCTCGGAGGCGGTCGACTCGAGCAGGGCCCGGTTCACCGACAGGTTGACGTAGACCTCGAAGAGCATCGCCAGGGCCTCCTCCGGCTCCGGCTCGTAGACCCACTCGGCCCGCTCGTGGGCGGCGGCCAGCGCGTCGTCCTCCACCTGCTCGGGCTCGGGCAGCCCCTCGCCGAAGACCTCCGCCTCCTGCAGCGGCAGCAGCGTGTGGCGGCGGACGTACTGGGTCAGCGGCGAGACGTAGCGGTTGTAGATCAGCTCGACGCGGTCGAGGCGCTCGTCGATGTAGCCGGCGGTGAGCTGCTCGCCGATCTGGCGCGCGTCGGCGAAGCTCGGCCGGTCGGTGATCCCGATGAACGACTCGGCGATCTCCTCGCCGCGGAAGCCGAGCGTCGAGGCGCCGCGGCGGCCGACCACGTAGAAGACCGTCTCGGTGCCCTCGGCCTTGAGCTCCGCCTTGAGCTGCAGGCCGGCGCGGATCACCTGCGTGTTGAAGGAGCCCGCGAGCCCGCGGTCGCCGGTGACGAGCAGGATCCCCACCCGCCGCACCTCCTCGCGGTGCTGCAGCAGCGCGACCCGGCCGGCGCTGGGCCCGGCGGCGTCGGCGACCTGGCGGGTCACCTTGCGCAGCGTCTGCGCGTAGGGCCGCATCGCCTCGATCCGCTGCTCGGCGCGGCGCAGGCGCGCCGCCGCGACCATCTCCATGGCCCGCGTGATCTTGCGGATGTTCTTGATCGAGCCGATCCGGCCCTTGACTTCCTTCTGGGTGGCCATCGGCGCTCAGCCCCGCGGGGCGGCGATCCTCCTCTTGCTGGGGTTGGGAGCGGTCACGATCAGGCGGCCGCCCCTGCGGTCTCGGCCTCGGCGCCCTCGCCCGCGGTGACGCCGGGACGGGCGCGCTCCTCCTCGGAGCGGATCCGGTCCGACTCCCCCTCCTCGAGCTCGTTGCCCTCGGCGTCGAAGTCGGGGCCGAAGTCGTCGATCATCTCGGCGATCGCCTTGCCCAGCTTCTCCTCGTCCTCGTCGGAGAGGGTGCCCTGCTCGTTGATCGTCTTGACCAGCTCGGCCTGCTCGCTGCGCATCCGGTCGCGCAGGTCCTCGAGGAAGGGGGCGACCCGGTCGACCTTGATCCGGTCCAGGTAGCCGCCCGTGCCGGCGTAGATCGCGGCCACCTGATCGGCGACCGAGAGCGGGTTGCGCTCCGTCTGATTGAGGGTCTCGACGAGCCGCTCGCCGCGCGCCAGCGTGCGCTGGGTCTCGGGGTCGAGCTCGGATCCGAACTGCGCGAAGGCCTCCAGCTCCCGGTACTGGGAGAGGTCCAGGCGCAGCTTGCCGGCGACCTTCTTCATCGCCTTCGTCTGCGCGTTGCCGCCCACCCGGGAGACCGAGATGCCGACGTTGATCGCCGGCCG
>CAZARJ010000403.1:0-1987 GCA_964487515.1 uncultured Conexibacteraceae bacterium
GACGGTCTTCATCTTCACCTCCGACAACGGCTACTTCTACGGCGAGCACCGGATCCCGGGCGGCAAGAAGTACCCCTACGAGGAGGACGTGCGGATGCCGTTCACGATCTTCGCCCCGCCGGCGATCCGCAAGGGAGCACCGGTCATGCGCAAGACCGGCGCGCCCGCGGCCAACATCGACCTCGCGCCGACGATCCTCGACCTGGCGGGCGCGGAGCCGTGCATGACGCGGGGGCGCTGCCGGACGATGGACGGCCGCTCGATGCTGCCCCTGCTCGACGGCCGCGCCGACAGGTGGCCGGACCCGCGGACGATCGCGATCGAGATCGGCACCTGCACCTACCGCGGGGTGCGCTTCGAGGAGCAGGTGTACCTCGAGTACGCGAACGACGCCAAGGGCGGCTGCAGCGCCGACACGGTCGAGCACTACGACCTCGGCCCCGATCCCTACCAGCTCCAGAACCTCTATCCGGCGCCGCCGGGATCGAAGCTGGAGCGGCTCCAGCAGCGCCTGCGCCGCAAGACCTCGAAGCTGCGCGACTGCGCCGGGATCCGCGTCCGCGACGAGCGCCCGCCCTCGGGCCACTTCTGCCGCTGAGCCCGAGCGCGCCCGGGGCGCCCTCCCGGGACCGCCCGCTCAGCCGCGGTTCGCGGCCTGCTCGAGCAGCATCCGCACCGTGCCGGGCGCGCCGCGCAGGGGCTCGCTGTGGCCGGCGGCGACGACCGCCGGCTCCAGCTCAGCGAGCTTGCGGAGGCTCCCGATCGCGCCCTCGTGATCGCGGTTGAAGACCCGGTTGGGCACCGCCGGCCAGTCGATCGGCCGGAAGCGCATCGAGTCCACGAAGTAGACCGTGTCGCTGACCAGCGCGACGCGGTCGCGCTCCCGCCAGAGGCCGATCAGCCCGGGCGCGTGGCCGGGGAAGTGGACGACCTCGAAGCCCGCGATCTTGTCCCCCTCGGCGAGGGTCTCGGCGACCTTCGCCGGCCCGCCGTCCCAGCGCCGCAGCAGGGTGGGGTAGACGGCGCGGGGAAAGCGCAGCGCGATCCGGTCGAGCTGGAAGTAGTGCAGCCCGCCGTCGCCCTCCACGTCGGCGCGCTCGTCGGCGTGGCAGAGGACGGGCACGCCGAGGCCGGCGGCGATCCCGCGGTGGTCGGGATGGCCGTGGCCGAGCACGATCCGCTTCAGCGGCCCGATGCGCTCCGCCGCCTCGCGCACCCCCCTGGTCATCGTCGCGGTTCCCCCGTCGAAGACGGTGACGCCGTCCGGCTCCTCGAGCAGGTAGACGTTCATCCCGTGCCGGAGGTCCCCGGCGTGCCGCCAGACGCCGGGCGCGACCTGCTCGGTGATCGGCCGCAGCGGGTTGAGCGCCATGCATGAACCTTAGAGATCGGCCAGGGGTCCTCTACGCTTCGGCCGTGCCCAGCTCCTGGTTCGTCGCGCTCGTGATCCTGGTCGTCTGCCTGCTGGCCTCGATGGTGATCGCGGTGGTCAAGCTCTGACCGTCGCCGTGGCCGGGGAGGAGGCAGAGGCGGGGGCGGGCGGCGCCGCCGACGAGCGGCTGATGCGGATCGCCCTGGACCGCGCCGCCGCCGCCGCGGAGCACGGCGACGTGCCGATCGGCGCCGTGCTGGCGCGCGGGGAGGAGGTGCTCGCCGAGGCCGGCAACGAGCGCGAGCTGCGCGCCGACCCGACCGCCCACGCCGAGCTGCTCGCCCTGCGCGCCGGGGCGCGCGCGCTGGGCGGCTGGCGCCTGCCGGAGACGACCCTCTACGTGACCCTGGAGCCCTGCGCGATGTGCGCCGGGGCGATCGTCCTCGCCCGCGTCCCACGCGTCGTCTACGCGGCGCCCGACCCGAAGGCGGGCGCGGCCGGATCGGTCCTCGACATCCTGGCCGAGCCGCGCCTCAACCACCGCCCCGAGGTCGTCGCCGGCGTCCTCGCCGAGCCCGCCGCCGAGCTCCTGCGCGACTTCTTCCGCGCCCGCCG
>CAZARJ010000404.1:0-1955 GCA_964487515.1 uncultured Conexibacteraceae bacterium
CCGCCCGCTTGCGGGCGCCCGAGCCGTGGCGGGCGATCAGCGCCAGCCCGAACAGCGCCCCGGCCGCGAAGCCGATCAGCAGCGCCGGCGCGACGGCCTTCCCCAGATAGAGGCCCATGACCCCGGCGAGCTTCACGTCGCCCATGCCCATGCCGCGCGGATACGCAAGGGTGACGAGGAGGAGGGCGGCGAAGGCCGCCACCGCAGCGATCGCATGCTCGCCGAGCGCGTCCCGGTCCCCCAGGGCGAGCACGAGCAGCCCGGCAATCGCCGAGACGAGCAGGATCGCGTTCGGGATCCGGCGATGCTCGAGGTCGGTGATCGTGATCGTCGCCAGGGTCGCCGCAAGCAGGGCGCCCAGCGCCACCTCCACCCCGTCGTCGCGGTTGGCGAGCAGCAGGGCCACGAAGAGCGCCGCCATCCCGATCTCGAGCAGCGGATAGGTCGCCGGGACCCGCATCCCGCAGTGCCGGCAGCGGCCGCGCAGCAGGATCCAGGAGAGGACCGGGATGTTGTCGCGGGCGGCGATCGCCTCCCCGCAGCCCGGACAGCGCGAGCGCGGCGCGACGATCGACTCGCCCCGGGGCACCCGGTGGGCGACGACGCTGAGGAAGCTGCCGGCGAGCAGCCCGCCGGCGGCCATGAGGACGATCTGCGCTGCCACGGGCACTCTTCGTTCTCCGGGTCAGGGGCGGTTCCTGCCGGCGCTGACTACGGACGCAGCGGCGCTCAGCCCGTCAGCGGCGTGTTCGTCTCGACCTCGAGCCGGCTCTCGAAGCTCAGCGTGTCGTAGAGGAACTGGAACTGGTTCGAGACCCCGTTGTCGAGGCCGATCGCGATCCCGATCCGCCGCCGCGGGGTCGAGCTCGCCATCATCAGGGTGACCGGGTCGAAGCTCAGCGGGACCGTCAGCGGATTGCCCCAATTACCCGTACCGCCGATGCTCACCCGCTTCGTCGCGATCGAGGTGTCCGTGGCCGAGGAGCCGTTCTCCGAGCGCTGGAAGAGCTCCACGCAGAGCCCCCCCGGCGCGGTCGACTCGCCGATCGGCTGGGCATAGAGCTTCAGCGTCGCCCCGCCCGTGAGCTGGTAGGCGGCGCCCAGGTTGAGCGGCCGGGAGACCCAGATGTGGGTCTGATCCGCGGCGCGGCTCGATCCACGTCGCGGCAGCAGCGAGCAGCTCGCGTTGCCCGGCAGCATCATCTGCAAGCCCGCATCCGCGATCCCGCTCGGAGGCTCGATATCGGTCGAGTAGTCGTTGCCGTCGCCGGTGTCGAAGTCGATGTTCGGGGCCTCGGTGAGCAGGGCATCGGGAGAGTTCGAGCGCGAGCACAGATCGCCGCGGGTGTCGTGGGTCGCGTGGTCGCTGCCCGCGTTCTCGGCGGTCCGGGCGGGCTCGTCGCTGGTCGTGCAACGCCGGTCGGTGAGCCAGAACTGCTGTGCGATGGTCGGATTCCCCAGCTCGTCGAGGTTGGGGTTCGAGGAGACCGAGGCATCGGGGTCGATCGCGTCCGACTGCAGCTCGGCGTAGCCGTGGATACCGCCAACCGGAGTGTCGTCGATCGTCACCGCGACCACCACGCGCTTGAAGTCCTCCTCGCCCTCGCAGTAGTCCTCCGAGCACGAGGGGTCGTCCTCCCAGACCACGTAGCGGTAGATCTTCCCCGAGACGTCGCCGCGGGTGAACGACTTCGGCTCCGGGCCGATCCTGCCGACCGGCACCTGCTCGCCGGCGGCGTTCTCCTCGGTCGAGGTGTCGATGACCAGCGGCCGCATCTCGCTGCCGTCGCGGTCCATGTTGAAGCTCGTCCCCTCCACCCTGCTGCTCGGCAGGTTGGAGTCGGCGGAGGCGGCCGGCGCTCCGGTCATCGCCAGGCGCCGGTAGGGCATCGAGCGGATCTTCTCCAGCTCGCCCTGGGCGATGTCCGCGGCCACCTGGGACTGCTCGGCGCGGT
>CAZARJ010000405.1:0-1925 GCA_964487515.1 uncultured Conexibacteraceae bacterium
AGAAGCTCCACCAGTCGTTCTCGAGCGCCGCGTCCGTGCCGCCGGTCCGGTCGAGGGCGTCCAGGGCCTTCATGTCCGCGGGGGACAGCTCGAAGTCGAAGATCCGCGCGTTCTCCTCGATCCGCTCGCGCCTGGTCGACTTCGGGATCACGACCAGATTCCGCTGCAGGCCCCAGCGAAGCAGGACCTGGGCCGGCGTACGGCCGTTGCGCTCAGCCACCGCGAGCACGGTCGGGTCGTCGAGGTCGGCGGCCCGGGTGAGCGGGCTGTAGGCCTCGGCGACGATCCCGAGCCGCTCGCAGGCGTCCAGCAGTCGCCGCCGGTATTGGAAGGGACTGAGCTGGATCTGGTTGACGGCGGGCGGAACGTCATGCTTGGCGACGACGGCCTCCAGCTCCCGTACGTCGAAGTTGCTGACCCCGATCGCCGCCGTCAGGCCGCGCTCGAGGGTGCGCTGCATCCCCGGCCACGCCCGGTGGGGGCCGCCCTGCGGGTAGTGGACGAGGTAGAGGTCGAGGCGATCGACGCCCAGCCGCTCGAGGCTCGCCTCGGCCTCGCGCTCGGGGTCGTCGGCTCCCGGGTTGAACTTCGTCGTGATGAAGACCTCGTCGCGGGGCACGCCGCTCTCCCGCAGCCCCCGCCCCACCCCGGCCTCGTTCCTGTAGCCCTGGGCGGTGTCGATGTGGCGATATCCCGCCTCCAGCGCCCACCGGACCGCGTTCGCGGTCGGCTCCCCGTCGGGGATCTGGTAGACGCCCAGACCCAGCATCGGCATCTCCGCTCCCCCGGGCAGGGGCACCGTGCGGGAGGCGCTCCCACCGCCGTCTGCCGTCTCAGACGCCATCCGACGCCGAGCCTACCGGGCCGGGAATGACCGGGAAGCCCCCCGGCGGCGCTCAAGGGTCCGCGGCCCCGCAAGGGCCCCGCCGTGCTTGGGGTCGCGCCGTCAGTCCTGCGCGGCGGGGTGCGCGGCCCGGCGCACGATCAGCACCGAGCAGGGCGCCCTGTGCGCGACCCGCTCGCTGACGCTGCCGAGCGCCTTGAGGCCGGTGCGGCCCCGGCTTCCGATCACGACGAGCCCCGCCCGGCTGGAAGCGGCCAGCTCGACGAGGCGATCGTGGGGCGCGCCGGGCTCGGCGACGACCTCGGGCGTGACGCCGTGGGCCTCGATCGCCTCCCGGGAGAGCCCGGTCGCCTCCGCCGTCTCCGACCCCTCGCCGATGCTCGCGGTGAGGACCCGCGATCCGTGGGCGGCGGCGATCGATGCGGCCGTCGCCGCCGCATCCTGCGACTCGGTCGAGCCGTCGGCGGCGTGCAGGATCGGCCCCGGGAACTCCCCCTCCCCCGCTCCCGCCCGGGAGATCAGCACCGAGCAGGGCGCGTAGTGGGCCATCGCCGAGGCGGCGCTGCCGAGCACGATGCCGGCGGCGCGCGAGCCGCCGTGCGAGCCGACCGCGACCAGATCGGCACGCTCCCGGTCGATCGTGTCGAGCAGGCCCGCCACGCCCGCCCCGCGGATCAGAAGCTGCTCGGCGCCGGGGTCGACCTCGGCGGCCGCGCGCAGCGCGTCCCGGGCCGCTTCGCGCAGCTCCCCGACCACCTGCCCGGCGTGGATCCCGGCCCGCACCGCGAGCCCCGGGTCCCAGACCGCGACGACGGTGAGCCGGCCCTCCTCGCCGAGCAGCGTCCGCGCCTGACGCAGGGCGGTCAGCCCCGGCTCCGAGCCGTCCACCCCGCAGACGACCGACGCCGGCTTCAGCGCCCGGACGTCGCTGGAAGCGTCCTCTGCCATTGCCGAAGCCTATCCCGCTCCGGGCCGCCGGGCCGACCGCTCATGGCAGCGCAGGCCGACTGGTAGATTCCCAGCCCAAGGGGCGTTTAGCTCAGTTGGGAGAGCGCCAGCTCGACAAGCTGGAGGTCACTGG
>CAZARJ010000406.1:0-1924 GCA_964487515.1 uncultured Conexibacteraceae bacterium
ATCCTCGACCCGCAGGGCAAGGCGGTCGAGCGCGCCCTGCCGACGCTCGGCTTCAGCGGCGTGGAGGACGTGCGCGTCGGCCGCCTGGTCGAGCTCGAGATCGAGGATCCGGCGCGGCTCGAGGAGCTCTGCGAGCGCCTGCTCGCCAACCCGCTGGTCGAGGACTACGAGATCGAGCTGCCCGCGGGCAGCGAGGCGCCCGCCTAGCCCGTGGCCCGCTTCGGCGTCCTCCGCTTCCCCGGCTCCTGCGACGAGATCGACGCCCTGCGAGCCTGCGAGCGCGTCGGCGAGGCGCGGCTGATCTGGCACGGCGACACCGACCTGGGCGACGTCGACGCGATCGTCGTTCCCGGCGGCTTCTCCTACGGCGACTACCTGCGGGCCGGAGCGATCGCCCGCTTCGCGCCCGCGATGGAGCGGGTCGCCGAGTTCGCCGCCGCGGGCGGTCCCGTGCTCGGGATCTGCAACGGCTTCCAGGTCCTTTGCGAGGCGGGGCTGCTGCCCGGCGCCCTGCTGCCGAACGAGAGCCTGCGCTTCCTCTGCCGCCAGGTCGAGCTGGAGGTCGTCTCCACCGACTCGGCCTGGACCGCGGCCTGCACGCCCGGCGAGCGCCTCTCGGTCCCCGCCAAGCACACGAGTGGCCGCTGGTTCGCCCCGGCGGAGTTGCTCGAGCGGGTCGAGGGCGAGGGCCAGGTCGTGCTCCGCTACGCGCCGGGCCACAACCCGAACGGCTCCCTCAACGACGTCGCGGGGGTCCGCAACGATCGCGGCAACGTCGTCGGCCTGATGCCGCACCCCGAGCACGCCGTCGATCCCCTGACCGGCTCCAGCGACGGCCTGCGGCTGTTCGAGTCGGTGGCCCGCAGCCTGACCCCGGCTTAGCCGGCCGCGCGCGTCCGGCGCCGGGCCGTCGGCGCTTCTCTGCGATCCTTCCCGGCTCGATGCGCGTCGGGATCTGTGCTTTCTGGTTCAACCGCGGGCAGGGCGTCGTCGCCCGCCAGCTCCGCTCCGCCCTGGACGAGCTCGGGCACGAGACCTTCGTGCTCGGGCGGCCGACCAAGGAGTCCTTCCCGATGCCCCAGGAGGCGCGGGCCGACGACGTCTGGGCGCAGGACGGAGTGACTCCCGCTTCGAGCTTCTTCATCCCCGAAGACGAGTACCTGGGCTGGGCCGCCGAGACCGGGATCGAGGCCTGCCTGTTCGACCAGAACTACCAGTTCGACGAGCTGGAGAGGCTGCGCTCGTCCGGCGTGCGGACGATCGGGCGCTTCGTCTGGGAGCGGTTCAGCGACGAGCACGTCGAGCCGGCCAAGCGGGCCTACGACGTCATCTACTCGCTCACCCACGCCGAGCAGGAGCGCTACGCCGGCATGGGGATCGAGACCCCCTACCTTCAGTACGGCATCCACCCCGAGTACTTCGAGGTGAAGCCGACGCGCCGCACGATCGACGGCGCCTCCGCCTCTGGAGACGTCTCAGGACCTCCCATCCAGCAGCACCCTTTGAACCGGGGTAACCGGACGCGGAGCGGAGGATTTCCCCGGGGTGATTCCTCCGGAGTCGTCCAGTTCCACTACCACGCTGGATTGCTCGGCAAGCGGAAGCCGTTCAAGGAGGTCATCACCGCCTTCTCGGCGGCGCCCGAGCCGGACCTGCGGCTGATCGTCAAGGCGCAGATCGAGCGGCGGATGAAGTTCCTCGAGCGGGCGGTGAAGAAGGACCCGCGGATCGAGCTCGTGCTCGAGGACCTGCCCACCGACGAGCACCTGCGGATGTTCGCCGACGCCGACGTCTGCATGGCGCCGGCGCGCTGGGAGGGGCTCGGCCTGCACCTCTACGAGGCGATCGCCTTCGGGCAGCCGATCGTCTGCAACGACGACCCGCCGATGAACGAGCTGATCACCGACGGCGTCAACGGGCTGCT
>CAZARJ010000407.1:0-1921 GCA_964487515.1 uncultured Conexibacteraceae bacterium
CGAACCAGCGGTAGAAGCTCTCCGAGATCCCGACCGCCTCGGTCAGCGACTCGGGAATGCAGATGCCGATCACGTGCCCGCCGATCGCGGCCAGGGCACCGTAGTGGAAGAGCGGGCTGGCCCAGCCGAGCACGCGGCGGTCGAGGAGCTGGGTGGAGCGGCTGGTCCACGAGAACTGCCCCGCCTTGTAGCGCCAGATGTGGCCGACGATGAAGATCGCGATGGCCGCGTAGGGGAAGACGACCCAGAGCAGGGTCTCGCCGGCGTTCACCGGTGCACCCCCGTGGCCGGCATCGCCTCGGCGGGGGCGAAGGGCTCCAGGCCGACCGTCTCGCTCGGCGGCCCGGCCGCGATCAGGCGCCCGACGCGCAGCCGGTCGGCCGCCGAGGGCTCGCCCACGGTCAGGCAGACCGCCTCGAGCAGCTCGGCATAGGGGCTCTCGAGCTCGCGCAGGCTGAGCCGCACCAGCTCCAGCGCCGCCCGGTGCTCGCGCAGCACGATCACCCCGCGGCCGCGCGGCGCCTCGGCGGCGAACTCGAGCATCACCGGCAGGTAGTCCGGCAGCTCGGCGCTGCCCTCCAGCGGCAGCCCGGCCGAGCGGTAGAGGCGCTTGAGGCGCAGCAGGGCCGAGCCGCGCTCGCGCTTGTCGCCCTCGTCGTAGAAGGTCAGGTAGAGGCCGGAGCGCTTGTGCAGGTCGATCGTCTCCACGTAATGCTGCTCGCCCGCGAGCTGGTCGACCCCCTCCCACCAGGCGGCGAAGCGCTCCAGCGCCGCCCGCGCCGGCGACTCAGGGAGCTCGCCGATCGCGGCGGCGATCCGGGGCCCGAGCGCCCGCAGCTCCGCGTCCGGGTAGCGGAGCAGCAGCGCGCAGATCGCGTAGACCTGCGGGGCGGCGGCGACGCGGTGGCGGCGGGCCATCAGACCCCCTCCGCCCCCGCCGGGCGGTCGCCGAGCATCTGCACGATGTCGAGCTTCGGCGGCGGGGACGGCGGCGCAATCTCAGCCGCGGCCGGGGCGCGCCCCTCGCTGACCATCCGGATCACGTCCACCTGGGGGACGTCGTCGGTGAGCATGAAGCTCGCCACGCCCTCCTCCAGCCCCTCGCGCCGCGGGTCGCTCGTGTCGACGGCGCCGCAGTTGCCGGGCCCGCCCTCGAAGTCGAGCCCGCAGGCGCCCTGCTGCTCCATCAGCTTGCCGGCCAGCTCGCGGTGCGCCTTCGGGATCACGTAGCGGTCGTTGTAGTTGGCGATCGCCAGCAGCCGGTACATGTCCTCGGCGTCGGTGGTGCTCAGCCCGACCGCCTCCGGCATCGTCGCGTCGTGCTCGCCGAGGACCTCGCGCTTGCGCATGTGCCCGCGCATCGCCGCCAGCCGGCGCAGGACGCCGCGGATCACCTCCGCGTCGCCGGCGGCGAGCAGGTTGGCGAGGTAGTCGACCGGGATCCGCATCGAGTCGATCGCCGGGAAGATCTTGTCCGGATCGGCCTCGTAGCCGTCCTGCTCCAGGGTGTTGGTGATCGGCGAGAGCGGCGGCACGTACCAGACCATCGGCAGGGTCCGGTACTCGGGGTGCAGCGGCAGCGCCACCCGGTAGCGGTGGGCGAGCGCGTAGACCGGCGAGCGGCGGGCGGCCTGGATCCAGTCGTCGGGGATCCCGTCGCGGGCCGCCTGCTCGCGGATCGCCGGGTCCTCGGGATCGACGAAGACGTCGTGCTGGGCGTCGAGCAGGTCGCGCTCGTCGGGGACCGACGCCGCCTCCTCGACCCGGTCGGCGTCGTAGAGCACGAGCCCGATGTAGCGGATCCGGCCGACGCAGGTCTCCGAGCAGATCGTCGGCTGGCCCGCCTCGATGCGCGGATAGCAGAGGGTGCACTTCTCGGCCTTGCCCGTCTTGTGGTTGAAGTAGACCTTCTTGTAGGGGC
>CAZARJ010000408.1:0-1914 GCA_964487515.1 uncultured Conexibacteraceae bacterium
GCACCCGGCCCGCCCGCGCGTGCGGGACCGCACGGGGCGCGGCGGGATAGGGTGGCGCTGTGCGCGCGATCCAGATCACCGAGCTGAGCGGACCCGAGACGGCCCTGCGCGAGGTCGAGCTGCCGGAGCCGGAGGCCTCCCATCCGCTCACGCCGGGCGAGGGGGTGCTGGTCGACGTCGAGGCGGCGGGGGTCTCGTTCCCCGAGGTGCTGCAGACGCGCGGCGAGTACCAGATCAAGCCGCCGCTGCCGTTCGTCCCCGGCAGCGAGGTGGCGGGGACCGTGCGCAGCGCGCCCGCCGGCTCCGGCCTCGAGCCGGGGCAGCGGGTCGCCGCCTTTTGCATGCTCGGTGGATTCGCCGAGGTCGCGGTCGCGCCCGCGATCCTCACCTTCCCGCTGCCGGAGCAGCTCGACGCGGCGCAGGGCGCGAGCCTGATCCTCAACTACCACACCGCCTGGTTCGCGCTCGTGATCCGCGGCCGGCTCCGCGCCGGCGAGACCGTGCTCGTGCACGGCGCCGCCGGGGGCGTCGGCACGGCGGGGATCCAGGTCGCCCGCGGGATCGGCGCGCGCGCGATCGCGGTCGTCTCCTCGGATCGCAAGGAGGAGGTCGCCCGGGAGGCGGGCGCCGACGAGGTGCTGCGCGCCGACGGCCCGTGGAAGGACGAGGCGAAGGAGCTCGCCGGCGGCGGCGTCGACCTCGTCCTCGACCCGGTCGGCGGCGACCGGTTCACCGACTCGCTGCGCTCGCTCGGCGAGGGCGGGCGGCTCGTCGTGGTGGGCTTCACGGGCGGCGCGATCCCCGAGGTGCGGGTGAACCGGCTGCTGCTCAACAACATCGAGGTGATCGGGGCGGGCTGGGGCGCCTACGTGCTGGGCAAGCCGGACGTCAACCGCGAGATCGGCGAGCGGGTCGGCGGGCTGATCGAGGCCGGCGCCGTGCGCCCGCTGATCGGCGCCCGCTTCCCGCTCGGCGAGGCCGCCGCGGCGCTGAAGCTGATCGACGAGCGCCGGGCGACCGGCAAGGTCGTGCTCGAGCTTGGCTGAGCGGGGAGGGGCGGAGGGCCCGGGGCGCCGCGTCGCCCTGATCACCGGCGCCTCGAGCGGGATCGGGGCCGCGACGGCCCGGCGGCTCGCGCGCGAGCCGGGCCGCGAGCTCGTCCTCGTCGCCCGTCGCGAGGAGCGGCTCGCGGCGCTCGCCGGGGAGCTTCCGCGGGCCGGCTTTCTGGCCGCCGACCTGACCGACCCCGGCGCTCCCGAGCGCATCCGCGCCCATCTCAGCGAGCGCTTCGGCCGCCTCGACCTGCTCGTCAACAACGCCGGCGCGTCCTGGCGCGCGAGCTTCGCCGAGGGCGGCTACGAGAACGTGCGCCGCACGATGGAGCTCAACTTCGACGCCCCGGTGCGGCTCACCGAGGCGTTGCTGCCGCTGCTGCGGGCGACGGCGCCGAGCGCGATCGTCAACGTGGCGAGCACCGCCTCGCGCGTCTCGCGGGCGGGCGCCGGCGCCTACTCGGCGAGCAAGTTCGCGCTCGCGGGCTGGAGCGACGCGCTCCACCTCGAGGAGCGCCGCCACGGCGTGCACGTCGGGACCGTCCTGCCCGGCTTCGTCGCCACCGAGGGCTTCCCGGCCGCGGAGCTGCGCGCCAGGCCGCACACGCGCTGGCTCGTCTCGCGTCCCGAGCGCGTCGCCGAGGCGATCGTCGACGCCGGCCTGGGACGCCGCGCCGAGCGCTACGTGCCCCGCCCCTACGGCCTCGTGGCCGGCCTGCGGACGCTGGCGCCCGGCCTCGTCCGGCGCGTCCTCGCCAGCGGCTCCGCCGGTGTCATGACGACGCGGACCGGCGCCGACTCCGCGGACGGACGCTGACGCCCGGCGCCGGCGGTTGACGCCGAGCGGCCCGGCCTGCGCGGG